>CBDUZQ010000442.1:0-1501 GCA_965371755.1 uncultured bacterium | reverse complement strand
TCACTTAACTTAATGGTATTTGACATCCCCAGATCGTGGAGTTCTGCTCCAATGAGCGAGCCTTCTAAATCGACTGTCCCGGCCAGGAAATCGACGTATCGCTTCGGTATGGTGATATCCTGATCTTCACCCGTGGTGTTGAACATCAACCGCGCACTGGCTTCAAAGGCCAGCACACTACTCAATGCACCACCGACGGATACCGAGACATCGATGTCGGCCGCGATCCCGTCGGCGTTGATCACCAACCCGCCCAGGGCATTCATCTCATAGATCTTTTCGCTGCTGTCGGCCCCAATATCAGGCCCGAATTCAAGCCCTACCGCCACAAACGCGCTGAGTCCGGTATTGTCAACTTCAAATAGCAGTAATCCATTCAGTCTGAAGACCGGTGTGTCCTGCGAAGTATCGGTAAAGACCGTTACCTTGCCCCCGAGTTGGAAACTGATCAGGAACTGGTAGAAATCCAATACAACCGGTGAGTCCGAATCGCCGGTGTTGACCTCGTAACCGAATTGATCACCAATCTCGCCGTCTCCGTCTGCGTCGGCGTCCAGCGCTGCTGTCCCGGTAGCCAGCACCTCTGCCTCGGCCACAGTGAGGGTCCCATCCTCGTCGGTGTCCAGCACCTCCACCACGCTATACAGACTCACTATGTCCGTTGCCAGCGCCGTCGTGGCGTACAGCTCACCCACTGCGGTGCTGAATGACGTTAGATCCGTTGCCAGATCGCCATGGAGCACTCGGAGTTCGCCCACAGTGATCTCGCCGTTCGGGTCGCCGTTAACGTTGAACAACGATAGCTGCTCGCTCGGAAATGACCTGGCGAAGTCCACCACCGCCAGGCCCGACATTCCAAGGCCGATGTTCAAGGCTATGTCGAACTTACCTTCGGCCTCCAGGAAATCGATGCCTACCAGGCCGAAGGACTCCACGCTGACCTTTGCGGCCAGATACACACCGAGATCCAAAGGATTCACGGAGGCCATAATCATGATGCCCACATCCAAATCCGTGATCTCGAAACCGATGGAGTCGGGGTTCAACTCACCGGGGCTGGGTTCATGGTTGTCGTTCTCATCGGTCCAATAAGGGCCGTACGCACCGACAAATGCCGTCACATCGGCGGCGCCGATTGTCATGGTCGTGACGTCTTTCGTGGTGTCATCGGTAAGCGTCACCTGCTGTGTGGGCCCCAGCTCGAACGCAATGCTTCCTGTAAGGTAGAGTGCGTCGAAGATGTTGAGTTCGACAAAGCCCTGGGCACGGATCAGAGAAGAATCCATGGTCAGATACACGGGATCGCCGCCGGTCTCGACTTCAAAGCCAGCAGGTTCACCCGTCTTGCCATCACCATCATCATCGACACCAATTGCCTCTGCCGGAAAACTACTCAGGAAGTCCACAACCGGGAATAACGGCAGTCCATAGACGCTTGGGGAGGATAGGTTGACTTCGACCAACAGATGGGTCGCTTCCAGTGTGACATCTTCGATTCCCA
>CBDUZQ010000441.1:0-1528 GCA_965371755.1 uncultured bacterium | reverse complement strand
CGATAGCATACCGCCGATCATGCCCGGGCCGATCGGCGACAAACTCTATCATATCCCGCCTCGGACCACCACCCAACAACTCGTCCATAATGTTGCACACCTGCGTCACCAAGTCGATATTGGCAATCTCATTGTGTCCTCCGATGTTGTAGGTCTCACCCGCGCTGCCCCGGTGAAAAACCAGATCAAGAGCCCGGCAGTGATCCTCGACGTACAGCCAGTCACGAACGTTTTTTCCATCGCCGTAGACCGGCAGCGGCAGTCCTTCCCGGGCGTTACGTATCATCAGGGGAATCAGCTTCTCGGGAAATTGGTAGGGGCCGTAGTTGTTGGAGCAGTTGGTCGTGACTACATCCAATCCGTACGTTCGATGATAAGCTCTGACCAGATGATCGGCTGCCGCCTTCGATGCTGCGTACGGCGAGTTCGGGCGGTATAGTGTCGTCTCGGTGAAGTAACCGGCCTCCCCGAGCGAGCCGTAGACTTCGTCGGTCGAAACGTGATGAAAACGGAACTTTCCAATCCGCTCGCGTTGTTTCAAGGCGACCTCAAGCAAGTTGGCGGTACCGATCACGTTGGTCTGCACGAATAACATCGGAGCGTCTATCGACCTGTCGACATGCGACTCCGCCGCCAGGTGAATCACACTGTCGATCCGGTGTCGCTCAAAACAATCCGCGACGGCTGAGCGGTCACGGATGTCCAGTTTCTCGAAGGTATAGTTGTCACAAGTTTCGATGGAGCGTAGATTGCTGAGATTGCCGGCATAGGTCAGGCAATCCACGTTAACGAAAAAGTACGACGGGTACTTTGGCAGCAGTTGCAATAGCAAGTTCGACCCGATGAAACCAGCTCCGCCGGTGATTGCGATACGTCGTTCGTAATTTGTCATGGCGCGCCTAGTCATATACAACTTCTCTAGTGTAATAAAACCGTTCCGGAACATCCACAAGATAAAACCGCGTCGGTGCGCCACGGGCATCCTCAAGCCCTGCACCACGCGACAACCACCATAGAAACACCGCAAGCAATTCGATTCAATGGACGCCGGATTTACGCTGAGTGTCCTGCCGTCACTTGGTGAAAGCGGCTACATCACGCTGCAGTTTTTCTTGTAGGTCAAAATCCTTGTGATCCTGACGGCATGCTTTATCGGCCCTAACGCATGAACGGATGCGAATCTGACGTAACCCCGGTCGGCTGCGCCTCGCGGATACTGTGGGCGAGTACGATCGACGGTCGCGCATCTTCCAGACCGAACCCGCGACCGGCCATGATATCCTGATACACGATAGTGTGCAGGTCGGTGAATCCACCCGAGAACTCGATCTCCTCGCCGTCGATGGTGATCGAACGGTAGGTGGGCAAACCGCTTTGCACTGCCTCAGGCGGCAGGTCATCGCGATCAATAGACAGAAACCATTGCACCCGTGCATTCTGGAGTTCGATGAATCCGCCGACCCTGGTAGCAGTGGCCACGTGCACATCATTTAACTGCACATCGCCAAACAGCCACATAAGCATGTCA
>CBDUZQ010000440.1:0-1550 GCA_965371755.1 uncultured bacterium | reverse complement strand
GTTGGACTTGATCCATCGCGCAAGATCAGTGAACTCTTCGTCACTGTCGTTCAACGTCGGCACCACCAGGTAAACTATCTCCAGCCAGACACCGGCTTTCTTGATTTGCACCAACGCATCAAGAACCGGCTTCAGTTCGCCGCTAACGATCTTGCGGTAGTAGTCTTCACGAAATGACTTGAGGTCAACCTTGATCGCATCCATCTGCGGAAACAGATCAGCCAACGGCTGTCTCTCAATGTAACCCCCCGTTATCATCACCGACTTGATCGAATGCTTGTGACCGAGTTCGGCGATGTCGTACATGTACTCATAGAAAATTATAGGCTCAGAGTAAGTGTAAGCAATGATGGGAACACTGCGCTGCTTGCAGATGTCGATGACGCCGGACGGAGGCAGTTCGATGTTGTCGACCTGTTCCGGACGCGCCTGCGAGATTTCCCAGTTCTGGCAGAACTTGCAGTTGACGTTACATCCTGCGGTGGCCAGCGAGAAGGCCGTGGCGCCGGGGTAAAAATGATACAGCGGTTTCTTCTCGATGGGATCAATATTCATTGAGCAGGGTCGTCCGTAAACCAACGTATAATAGACGTCGCCGCGATTCTCCCGCACCCCACAGTAGCCGCGTTCGAGATCGGTAATGCGGCATTTCCTTGGACAAAGTCCGCATTCAATGCCTCCCTCCTCCAGCTTCTTGTAGTACCGGGCCTCAACCGAGGATAGTCCGGCGGCGCTGTCGAAGGCGCAGACATTCTGAATCCCCCCCAGGAACTCAGGCCACAATTCACTGTGTGAGGCAGCCGCTATGGCGCTGGAACATCCGAGACACCTCAGGAAAAGCCGACGGTCCATCACAGCAACTCCCCCGGTCGCGCGCGACCCTTGTTGTCGACCACAAGAACCTTCAGATCGATGCCTGACATGGTCGCCACGCCAAGTCCCAGCTTCTCGGCTGTCCGGAGGTACGTTGCCGGACGTCCGGCTTCTGCCAGGTTCGGCAAACCGCCTTTATTGCGCAAGCGCTCAACTATCTCAAGACCTATTCGGTCGGCGGCCACCGGATCATCGGACAGTATGATACCTCCATAGCGCACCAGAAACCGCTGGTCGTACCCCGGACCGTTTTGGAATTGAACCTGCACGGCATCCATGACAGTCAGGCGGTTCCTGGAGCGAATGGGACTCATCATCGACACCTCGGCTGCGTGTGGGTCGCAGTTATTGTCGTGGTACTTGTTGGGATTATTGATGGCGCCGAACATATTCTTCAGACCGCCCGACAGCCCGGCGATGGAGTGATCCTTGAGCACCGGCATGTTAATATTCACGGTTACCACTTTCTCAAGAATGCGGCTGACCAGACTTGACGACTCACCGGCGCTGTAGAACCGAGTACTGTACCCGACACCGTTCGCATCCGTGCCCAGACAGCGACGACCGAAACTGGAGGCGTTGAGTTTGAAACCCGCCTTCCGCAGTTCACGATTGCTGCGCTCCCACACCACTATGTCGTTGGCATTCCATCCGGCGTCTTCAAGGATACCGGAGAG
>CBDUZQ010000439.1:0-1591 GCA_965371755.1 uncultured bacterium | reverse complement strand
AATAAAGGGTGCGTCCCCTCCATGTCAACGAAAATCAGGATTCATCGGTGATAACCACTCTAAATGATCGTTTGGCAACGTGGTGGGTATAAGGGCCGGAGTTGGTCGTCCCCGATTTGATGGTTTCGACGGTCTGATCTGTAATCCGAACCTCGGCAAGCGGTTTACCGAGAATTCGGTTGACAAGCTTCGAGCGGCTTGGTATAATCTAAGCCGTTAAATAGCCGATACTTTGAGAATAAGCACGAGAATGAGAAAATGATGTCCATACATCAGGAGAACTATATGCGCAGGTGTATCACACTGACCATCGCCATGGTGGCTTTAGCTTTCGGTGCTGCCTCGATTTCAGCCACTGACGTCTCAATGAAACTCTCCGGTAAGGGAGCAGTGAATGAAACAACCATCAAAGCGGGCCAACCGGTTTCGATCGATATTGTTGTTGAAAACGATACTATCTTTACGGGTTTCACGATGGGTTTCAAACTCACCTCGCCGGATCTGGCCGAGATAGTGCACGTGGCCGACACCGGCGGCGGTTTGAACGAAGCCGGCGATATCAAGGGCTACAACGGTTGGCAGGATCAGTCCGTTTGGGATCTCAATGGCGTCTTTGTTCGGGAAACTGATTGGGACGGCAAGCTGCCGGATACGATCGGTTTTGGTGGATTGTCCGTCAAGTCGAAGTACACAGCGCACAAGGCTGAGAGAAAACTATCATTTGACATTATGGTTCCCCAAGCCGGCGTGCTGGTTATCGACTCTGCGTTCTTTCCACCTGGTGGCAAATGGCTGTTTTCCGCACCGGCTCGTATAGGTCCGTCGTTATCCCCTGCATGGGGTGGACCCTACAAGTTTGAAGTCGTCAAGTAGACACAAGACTTTCTGAGCCCACCCTAACCGGTGGGCTTTTTTTTGTGGTTGAGGGCATGACTAACGGGCCGTCGCTTAAGTTGCTTTACGACATGCCTCTGCATGGCAGCAATCTTCCGCCGGGTCTGAAGACCCGTCAGACACAAGACTGGGTGAATGCAATCCTGGAACAACCTGCCAGACGCATGTTTGTCTGCAATTCGTCCAGAAAGGACTCAGATTGACTCCGCGAACAGCCATAATATTCTACACCCTGCTGGTTTTGGCAACGCCGGCTTGGGTAACGAGCGAAGTGCCGGATAGCAGCGTCCGATTGCACGAGGACAGCAGTGCCGTTCTGCCGCAGGAGGTCGAGGATACCGCCAACTTCGTGCTGTCAGTCGAGCGCCTGACCGTGCATCGCGGCCGCATTCTCGATACTCTGGATATCACGCTTGAGTCAGGCGGCAACCTCCTGGCTGCCTTCGACCTCAGACTGGCGCTTGAAAGTCGGTTCGTGGAAATCCTCGAAATCCTGCCGGGCGAGATTCTGGATTCCTGTTCCTGGGAGTTCTTCAACGCTAAGGCCGAAGACGAAAGCGCTCGCGAGAATTACCCGCGCAGCTTGTGGCATGTGGTGGCGCTGGCTGAGTTGATCCCGGATGAGACCAGGCCGCACTGCTACGGGATCGGTCGGCGAGCCTCACTTCTGCGGCTGGTGGTTTCAAGTGAACATGTC
>CBDUZQ010000438.1:0-1592 GCA_965371755.1 uncultured bacterium | reverse complement strand
TCGACCTGAGGTGGCCGCTGTGCCCCGAACCGACAAAGCTGAAGCTGGCTCCGAAGGTGTCGCGAAACTTAGCCGAACTGCGACGATACTGTCGAATCAACTCCGACGCATTCATGCCCGGAAGGGCGTCGAGCAGGTCCGCGATGCTTTCCAAACCCGAGTCGGACCGCTGGGCCGCGGCCACAGCTTTCATCATGCCGGCAATGCGTCCGATACTATCCTGACGCAATGTCTCGCATTCACTCTTTAACTGTTCGACCTGCCCCAATAGCGGCGCGATTTGAGATAGCCACTGCCGTAGCCGGTCAAAATCAATCAGCGCCATGCTGTCATCGGTTAGACTGGTCGCCAGTTGATCGATGTACTCTTGATGAGGATTAATCGTCTCCAATTTGCTCTCCTGATTTATTGATGAGGTAAAACTCGATTCTGGTGAGCCTGGCCTCGAGGTCTTTCGAAAACCGAAAGAACTCTTCCTTGTTTACCACCCCCTGTTTCAGAATCACCTCGAAACCGGCCAGTTTCTTGTCGAGCGTTTCCACCACCGCCGCTTCCGCTTTGGCCGCCAGTTCTATCTTCAACGATTGTATCGTGAGGAAATAGCCGGTCGCGATTCCAAACACGATAGTGACAAACTTCAACAGCGGACCACTCAGGCGAAGGCCGTTGCCGACCTGATCGTCAGCCATGTTCACTCCTTTTTTTGTTGACCGAACGAACGTCGCAGGGGATCTTCCTCGCATGAATACACAGTGCGACCAAAGAACTCCACGGACTTTCTGTCTGTTGTTGCTGGGACTTATCGCCCTGGCAGTCGCGATTAGTTGCGACGGAGGCAGTGACGTATCCGACTCCCCAGACGTCGACGATAGTGCCGACCTGCTCGGTTTGACCAACAACTGCACTCTCGTCTACCTGCGCACCGATTCCATCCGGGACAGCCTCTTCAATCTGCACGTCTCCACCGCCCAGGATACCTTCATCATTACCGGCGGGCAGGACGACTGGGTTATCAGCACTACCGCGCAGCCGGTTGTCAGTCTCAAGATTTCCGACCACTGGGTTATTCAGAACGGCTACTGGCCGCAACTTGGCGGCTCGCCCGAAATCGTATACTTCGCTGTGCCACCTTTGATGATGATCAGACAGTTGACCTCAGGCGCCGCCTGGGATGGATACTTCCCTCTCTACCGCCTCGGTTCCGAAGAAGTACAGCACCTCTTCTTCACTTCCTACTTCGGTTTCCATTTTTCAAAATCGTATTCCGGGCAGACTCAACTGTCGGTGCCGGCCGGAGTCTTCAATGCCTCTGCTTTCCAGGTCCGGCTGTTTCAGAGTTACGATGCCATCGAACCGGCCGCTACCGCACATGAGTACTATGTTCCCGACGTCGGCTTAGTACAACTGAGCTTTCAAGCCGGTGCCTTCAAGCGGGTGCTGAGTCTTGTCAGCTACAACTGAGCAGTCTGTCGGTAGAACAAGAACCGCTGTTTCCCATCCAACCTGATCTTACGCAAAGCATAGTTGCCCTCTAATACTCCCGCCAGTCGCAGCACGTAGCCTCCGCGTCGTGGTGTTATCTCGACCAGTCG
>CBDUZQ010000437.1:0-1605 GCA_965371755.1 uncultured bacterium | reverse complement strand
GCTGCTACATTGTCACGGCCGTCAATGTTTGCGGCGAGTCGAGTGATTCTCCGCGCGCCTGTTGCACCGCTCTGGGGCCACCCGAACCACCGGCCTCGCTGACCTGCGACCCTGGCTGTGGTTATATCGATTTGACGTGGCCGGCCTCCAGTGGCGCCACCCTGTATCGCATTTTCCGCGACGGCACGCCGTTCTCATCTACCACCGGCACCAGTTGGCGCGATAATAGTCCCGAAACGACCGAGCACTGCTATCACGTAACCGCTGAAAACAACTGTGGCGAGTCGGGTGATTCACCAACCACTTGCTGTACGGCCCTGTGGCCGCCGGAACCACCGGCCTCGCTGACGTGTATTCCCGGCTGCGGCTATATCGATCTGACCTGGCCGGCCTCCGCTGGCGCCGAAGATTACTGTGTGTACCGTGACGGCGTGCGCATATACTGCGACGCAGTCCTCGAATACCGCGACAATGATCCCGGCCCCAGTGAGCGCTGCTACCGCGTGACTGCCATCAACGCCTGCGGCGAGTCGGGCATGATATCTTCACCTTGTCTCACGGCGCTATGGCCGCCCGATCAGGTTCAAGCCGTGGAGGCCACCACCACCAACTGCGACTCGATCATGATTCGTTGGAACGCTGTCGATGGCGCTCTGGGCTACCGGGTGTACCGCGATGGAGCCGGTATCGCATCGATTGTCGAAACCCATTATACAGATCATGTCGATCCCGGCTGCTACCTGTATGAGATTACAGCCCTGAATGATTGCGGCGAGGGCCCCCCTTCCGAGCGAGTTGAGGGTTGTCGTTGCGAAGCCGCTCTCCGCATCGAAGGCTATATGGTCTACTACGACATGGTCAAGCACATCCCGGACGTGACGGTTGATCTTACCGGCGATGTGATAGCAACAACCGTATCGGATGCCGCGGGCTTCTACTCGTTCGACGGCCTTTCACCAGCCGCCTACCAGGTGACGCCCTGGCGTATGCACGACGACGACGGTGTCTCTATCGCCGACGTTGTGAAGATTCGTCGCCATCTGGCCGTCCTTGAACTGTTCGACACTCCCTACAAGTACCTGGCCGCCGATGTCACCTGTGACGGCTCGGTCAGCATCTCTGATGTCGTCAAAATCCGACGCTACCTGGCTCAGTTGGAAGGTCTGCCGTGCGGCAACTGGATCTTCGTCGATTCCAGTTTCGCCATTTCCGACGCCAACTGGTTTGCCGCTCCCCAATGGATCACGGGCAGCCTGACTTATGACTGGACCGATTCCAGTTTCGTCGGCGTGCGGCTCGGTGACGTCAACAACACCTGGGCGCCGGTCGGACCGGCCATTGCCAAACGAGGGACGGGCGCGACACAGTCCGCCGGTGGAGCCGCGGTGTCCGTGCGTAATGTGCGAAACGTCATGGTGGATGATCTGGTGGAAGTCCAGATAGAGGCTACGGACGCCGGTCAACTGTCCGGCGTGGAATTGCACCTGTCGTACTTTGAACAGGAACTGTCATTTGTCAACGTCACATCGGCGAGTGCCTCAAACTTTACAGCCAACGATGTCGATGGTGAAATCCACCTGGTCTGGGAGGACCTGAACAACCCCA
>CBDUZQ010000436.1:0-1606 GCA_965371755.1 uncultured bacterium | reverse complement strand
ACAACCAGGTGATCGAACCCGGTGGCGGCGGCATGTGGCGCAAGAACCGTCGCGATAACGGCGACGGCACCTACGGCGTCGATCTCAACCGTAACTACGGTTACATGTGGGGTTACGACGACAACGGTTCCTCCCCCTATACTTCCGATCCGACCTACCGCGGCACCGGACCATTCTCCGAGCCGGAAAGCCAGAACATGCGCGATTTCATTGCCTCGCGTGAGTTTGTTATCACGATGGATTACCATTCGCACGGCAACCTAATCCTCTGGCCCTGGGGCTATGACTACATACTTACTCCCGAAAACGATCTGTTTGCTGCCCTTGGTGATTCCATGGCGACCTTCAACGGGTATGCTCCCTCGCCTATCACCGGCCTCTACCCGGTCAATGGGTCCACCGTCGACTGGGGTTATGGCGAGCAGACGATCAAGAACAAGAACTACGCTTTCACTATTGAAGTAGGTTCCTACAGCGACAACTTTTGGCCGCCGTTGGATCGTGTGGAGCCGCTCGTGGCCGAGAACATGGGACCGGCTCTTTTTCTGATCGAGCTGGCCGGTGGCATTCACCAGATAGCGCCGCCCGTACCGCCGGTGCTGTATGTCGCCGACTCTGTCGACAGCATTCTGTACGACGTAGCCTGGACCCATGACGACACGCTGAACCCGGCTGTTTACTATGAACTGGTGGAGATGCAGGACTTCCAGCGCATCACCGATGAAGCGGATGACTTCGACAACTGGAGCAACAATCAGTTTTCAATCTCCACCGCTCGTGAGTACTCTTTTCCTTCAAGTTTCTATTCCGAGTCCGGTCACAACTTCAACCGATATATCCAAACCCTCAGCGCTGTCTCAGTGCAGCCGGATGACACGCTTCAGGTGTGGGCCTGGTACGATATCGAAGACGATTGGGATTACGCCTATGTCGAAGTGTCAGGCGATGGTGTAACCTTCACGCCGATAGCTGGCAACATTACTACCAACTACGATCCGCACGGCAACAATCGAGGCAATGGCATCACCGGCTCTTCGGGTGGCTGGACGTCCGCCCACTTTGATCTGGCTAGTTACGTCGGGCAGTCGGTGTACATCCGAATCAGCTATGAGACCGACGTATCGGTCGCCGGAGAAGGCATCTACGTCGACGACATCTACCCGGTTGAAGGTTACGGCTCGGAGACCATTGTTGCTTCAGATATAGCGGATACGTCGTACAGTTTCACCGACCATGCCATCGGCACATACTATTACCGGGTGCGCGCGCAGGATGCTGAGGATCAGTGGTCGGCTTTCTCGGCCGTTAGTGAGACTTATGTGGGTTCCATCTATATCTGTGTAGACTCTGACGAAGACGGGTTCGGTGATCCCGGTCACCCGGAGAACATGTGCCCCGATGACAACTGTCCGACCATCTACAACCCGACCCAGGCCGACGCCGACAGTGACGGACTCGGCGACCTGTGTGACGACTGCCCGAATGATCCGGAGAACGATGTCGACGGTGATCTTGTCTGCGGCGATATCGACAACTGTCCGACCATCGCCAACGCCGGTCAGGAGGACGCCGACGAGGATGGTGTCGGTGACGCCTGCTGCTGCAC
>CBDUZQ010000435.1:0-1613 GCA_965371755.1 uncultured bacterium | reverse complement strand
ACCAGGTCGGCATTGGAACTGTCGTAGTACCCGGCGCTTCCGAATCCGTCCGTTAAGGCCTGGTATTTTTCAGCTTCGGTGAAACCATCGCCGCTGTAGGATACGAATGTCCCGGGACTTGTCCATCCCGTATACAACGGACCCTCGAGAACCATGCAGCCGCGCGGTTCGCTGTACTCACCACCGCTGTAATAAGCTATCCAAACGAACTCGTCATAAATGCTGAATCCCCCGGCGTTGACCTGATAGTAGACCACATCCCAGTCAAGGTAGAGACCGATGTAGATACCGCCGATACCGTGCTTGGCCGTGTTCCTCACAGCGTATTTCAGGATGATGAAATCGTTGTTGGGATAGGAGGGATATGCGTACGACAACTGCGTGATCTCGAGCCCAAGCGGATTTTCAGCCCGCTGATCACCGAAGCGGGTGATTATCTGCTGCGAACCGCCCGGTCCCGGATCGATAACCGTGAAGCTCCCCCCCGGCAGGACACCGAAGTCTCCGTCCGGTTCACCCGAGGCGTTGCGAAGTCCATCCGAGACGTGCGTGGAATCGACGCCGATGATTAGACCACCCTCATAGAGGTAGTCATCGGAACCGTCGAATTTGAATCCTTCGCCGCCGGCCGGGAACCACATACCGTCACCGAGACCGAAACTGCCGAAGTTGGTCAGGCTGAATTCAATGAGTCCGACGTTATGGGTTGCGATGGAGCGTCCGAGTCTCGGTTCCACCAGGAAGAACAACTGCCGCGTCTCATTATACCCTCCCGATCCGCTGACCCCTAAGTCGAGCGACAAAACACTGCCCTCCAAAGCCTGGTCAGATACCACTACAACGATTTCGTCGTTGGAGCGCGCAGTGTCGCCACTATTGATCGCTCCAAAGTCGGCGCTACCTGAGAGAATTTCCAACAGAGGTTCAGCGCCGGCGAGGCTGACAGCCACACTGCTCACATCATGCCCCAGGTTCTGCAGGACGATAGTGCCGCGCACGGTGTCACCGGGTGCGATGGGCGGATGGTCGAAGCTGTACAGGCGCACGTTCGGCTCGGAGTTGTCATCGGGTAGAGCGTCAATCGCCGCCATACAATCGATCACACCCCAGCCATAGTTATTGTCGGGTAGGTTGTAGACATCAAAATCGCGGGCGGTGGTTAGAATCGCAGTTTTGATTTGTTCGACCGTGGCGTTGGGATTTTTCTGCCGCATCAGCGCTACCAACCCGGACACCTGCGGCGCCGCCATCGAAGTGCCGGTCATAGACTGGTAACCACCCTCCGGCCAGGTGGAACGAATCAATACACCGGGGGCGCAGACGTTCGGCTTGATTGCGCCGTTGCAGTCCGATGGTCCGCGCGATGAGCCATGGTAGATCACGGGGTTCGCTGATAGTGCATCGACGTTGCCGACGGCGAAACAGTCGATAGAATCAAGCGCCCGGTTGGCCGGGTTGCGGATAGTCGCGCCGCTGGAACCGGTCCCCTCGTTACCCGCCGCGAAGATATTTACTATGCCGAGGGCTTCGGTAGCCTCGATCATATTGTAGAACAAGTTCTGGCAACCGATGTCGGCCACGCCCCAACTGTGGTTGATCACATCCGGCACGTC
>CBDUZQ010000434.1:0-1631 GCA_965371755.1 uncultured bacterium | reverse complement strand
GCCGAGTTGTTGGCGTTATCCCACGCCTTGATTTTGAAGTTATGGCGACCGACGGTAAGGCTGTCCAGAGCATAGCCGACACTTCCGCGCTTATAGTTGTCGGTGTCATATTCGAACCGGCTGGTTAGGTTAACGACCTTATCGGAGCTACCGTCGATCTCCAGAGTTATGCCGTGTCCGAGACCGCCGGCCAGATTAATACCGGACGAGTCGCTCAGCGTTATCTCCAGGTGATCGTCCGATTGAATCGGATCACCACTAACGAACCCCTTGCGGCCAATGATCTGATAGGCAATCGATGGTCCGACACTGTCGGTCACATCGGCGATAGAGTCGATGACGTAGATGGAATCAACGAGACCGGCCGCATCGATCGTGTCGAAGGTCGCGTAAGTCATAATCCGAGCGCTACGGCCGCCAAAGCCGATATCCAGCGGCGGCATAAACTCAAAGTCGAACCGGCCGGCCTCAATGCCGGCTGTACCTCGATAGATTCCGGCGCCGTCGATAGCGTACTCGATAGTTCCCCCCGTACCTCCGTGTTCAGCCGAGTTGTAGTTCCGCCGCTTGTCGGAGTCGTACACTCTGATGGTCAGGAAACCATCGGCCGCCAGCGTGTTGCCGAATTCATCGATAATCTCTCCGCTGACTCTTGCCGGACGCAAGGCCACCAGACTGTCCGGCGCCGTCAGATAACGAATTCCCAATTGAGGTCGCCCCAGCTTCACTAAAGGGTCGCCGATGAAGATATAAGCCCGATCGTTGTTGGTTAATGTGCTTGGCCCGCCCGCCCAAAGCTGGTGCAGAAGTTTGGCCGTGTACACGGTCTCACACATGGATAACTCATCGGAGCCGAAAAGGACATCATAGACCGTCTGATTAAACTGTTTGTTGGGAGTTGACCAGACCAAACGGGTGGCCGAAACAACGGCTATCGCCCCGCCAACCGGGCTGGTGATCAACTCTTCAGCCATCGCCTTACCTCCCGGGCCGTCATAAGCGCCGATAGCACAGGACGCGGCCAATACCAGGGGAAACCGGTCGGTGTTGGTCAACCTCGGCAGGTCGTCGATGATCGTGAAAATCCGCTCGTGAGCCCACAGACCGGGGTTGCCGTGACCGACGTAGTTTACCACCAGGCGTCCCATGTTGAAAGCACCCACGATCGCGTTGTTGACACTGGGCTTGCGCAAATTCACGAAAGGATGCTCGATGGCGTATATCTTGTCACGCGAATATAATCGTGGCAGATGATACATCTGCAGGGTGTCGGTTTGTCCGGTATGTACCAACTCAGAAGTGCGCCCCCCGGAGAACTCATCATCGGCTACCAGCGCTATCTCAGTTCGCCAGAGACCGAAATTCGACGGTGATTCGTAACGCCGCGTTTTGTCGATGATGGTACGGATCTCGCCCGCGTCACGTACTGTCCAGCGAGCCGAGATCATGTCCACGCCGCGGTCCGCACCCGGGCTGTAACTGGTGTCGCCGTCCAGGACACCATACTCGCCGAAATAGACGTAGTTGTCATCGCTGTATGCGAACGAATTGTCATAAGGATGTATGAACGGCGGTACGTAATTGGGTGCATCATCTCCGAAGTGGTTCAGGAAATCAAAATGCCCGTCTCC
>CBDUZQ010000433.1:0-1654 GCA_965371755.1 uncultured bacterium | reverse complement strand
CTGCTGGCCATGCCGCTCTTTGAATCGCACTCCGGAGCCGATATCTCCTATCCTGTGGCCGGGCTGTTCACGGCCTACCTGATCGACCGCGTGGGTCGCGACCGATATATGGATTTGTATCTAAAACTATCAGGGGATTTCGAAACCGTTTATGCGCAGACGGTGCCAGAGGTCAAACAGATTTTGGTCGAAGCCGCCAAAACGAATGATTGGGACGAGTTCCTGAAGGGGTTTGACGAGTACATTAACCAAGCCACCGGCGACAAGGCAGTGATTCGTCCGGGACACCTCAAAAAGGGCAAAGAATTGGCCACGGGTGACAACTATGTGGTACGGGCACACAAGAAGTGGGTGGGGTTCGAGTTTTCATTCGAGGGCAACCACCCGGCTACCGGCAATCTGCTGTTCGGTCACGATGATCGGCTGATCGGCATTGGATCGATATTGCATGGTGAACAGTATGGCCCCGAAACCGCGCTTGAGGGTTACCGCTACGGTGTGCGGTTTGATCGCAATGAGGTTGGACTTTACGACTACGCCACCAGTCATCTGATGGCCAAGTACATCTGGGGAATCACACCCTCGGATGACTATTACGACGCCGACAGCAACAAGATCACCGTGATGTTTCGCAAGGAGCTGCTACCGAAGGATTGGCCGTCCGGCGATGATGTCAAACTTCTACCAAATTAGCTTCATGCTACCTGACTGATGGATGTCTCTGCAATAGCCATCATCGGCGCTCTCAGCGCCATTTCAATCCTGCTGATCATCCTGTTGATCCGGGAACGCCGCGGCAGCGGAAGTGTAACCGACCGGATCGAGCTTGCCTTCGAGAAGTTGAAACGCGAACTGCTGGAGAAACAGCTTGAGGGGTTGGTATCCCTGCGGGACTCGATGGATAGCGCCGGTCGGTTGATGAACGAACGGTTGGCCGAAGGCACCGGCGCCATCGACAAACGGATGGACCTGCTGGCCGATATCGAAAACCGTCTGGGACAACTCCAGACCCAGGCGGAGAATATCGAAGCGGTCGGCCGGAATATCCAGTCGCTCTCGGATTTACTGAAACCACCGCAGCTTCGCGGTGGTCTTGGCGAGATGCTGCTTGAGAACCTGCTGGCTCAGATCCTGCCGAAGTCCTTGTATGAGATGCAGCACCGTTTTTCCGATGGGCGACGGGTTGATGCCGTGGTCAAGTTGGCCGACCGGCTTTTGCCGATTGACTCGAAGTTTCCCCTGGAGTCATTTCAGCGTCTCAGCGCCGAACCTGATTCATCCGATGCCCGCAAGTCGTTTGTGCGGTCCTTGAAAAAACATATCGACGATATCAGCGACCGCTACCTTAAACCGGACGAGGGCACTACAGAGATAGCTATCATGTACGTGCCGTCCGAGGCTGTCTACTATCGATTCGTAGCGAACGATCCTGACGACGGGCTTGGTTATGCTTTGTCCAAGAACGTCATTCCCAGTTCACCGGGGCACCTGTACGCCTTCCTGGCCACGCTGTCGGCGGTGTATGCTCAGGCCGGATTGAGCGGTGACAGCAGACGCCTGACAGCCGGTTTGAAAAACATGTCCGATGCCGTCGAACGCCTCAATAGATTGCACCAAAGAATGGAAAGCTCGGTGCGTGCCCTGACCACTACCT
>CBDUZQ010000432.1:0-1677 GCA_965371755.1 uncultured bacterium | reverse complement strand
CTGAATTGGTCCAGTTCGTCAGACCGAAAGCAACGAACAACGCCCCGGAGGCAGCTCCACCGTACATTAGTACTCTGGTGAACCGATCCGAGGTTGTGCCAAACCAATATCGCAGGATTCGTACTGCCGCGAGGTAGCTGAACAAGGCTGTGAAGGCCGAGCAGAATCCGGAGAGAAAATTCAGTCGGACGCCGATGTCAGCCGATATCGGAATCAGTGCAAAGAGGCGTCCAATCATGACCCACAACGGCGAACCGGGCGGGTGCGGAATCGCCAAGTAGTGAGCGGCTGTAATAAACTCACCGCAATCCCAGAACGACAAGGTCGCGGCCCGGGTGAGCCAGTAGACAACAGAAGCGCTCAGCCAGACGCCAATGGCTACCTGAGCATTGATCCTGTCGAACTGTGTGCCGAAGTAGAGTTTCATCAACGGAGTCCAGGTCTATTCTCGTTATACCCTGCTGCCTACATGAGGACCGAACGGGATCTGTCACGGCTGTCCAATATAGCAGGTTTTGTATTGCTGTCCAGTTTGTTTTGGAAGGCCGTGATTTCGGGAGTTGCCCCCCCCGTAGATATGGTGAGTTTGCGGGCAGAGTGTTCCTCCCCTATGGATGGGTCCAAAAGCCGGCATCGGACAGCCTCTACCCTATGCCTGACGCGCGTCCTCCATTTCCCTGACGTATTGGTCCAGTATACCGTTCACGAATGAGGATGACTCAACGGTGGAGAACTTCTTGGCCAGTTCGATCGCTTCGTTGAGGATCACTTTTACTGGTACATCTACCATGTGATCCAACTCAACGATGGCCAGACGCAGGATATTGAGGTCGATGGCTGCGATTCGCTTGATATCCCAGTTCGTGGCGAGGCGCTCAATACGTTTGTCGGCTTTTTCGGTGTTGCTGCGGACAAGATCGAACAGTTGTCGAGCGTAAGTCATGGCCCTTGGAGGCGGCAGGTCATCCGGGTCGATGTTGAACAGGTCATCGCCCGGCGCCTCTTCACCGCACTCAAGCGCGTACAACGCCTGAAGAACCAACTCACGACCCCGGCTACGGGGAGACTCAGACATAGTCAGTCTAAGGCTCGATACAGGTTGACCATCTCGATAGCGCTTTCAGCAGCGTCCCAACCCTTATTGCCAGCTTTGGTTCCGGACCGCTCGATCGCCTGCTCCAGCGTATCGGCCGTGACCAGACCGTACACAACCGGCAGTCCGTGTTCCAAAGCGATTCTTGCAATTCCCTTGGCCGATTCACTGGCGATGTAATCGAAGTGCGGCGTATCACCACGCACTACGGCGCCCAGACAAACGACCGCGTCGTAGTTACCGGAGCCGGCCATCTTAGCGGCAACATATGGTATCTCAAATGCGCCCGGGACGTATGCGACGGATATGTCCACCTCTGAAGCGCCGTGACGTTTCAGACAGTCAAGCGCCCCGTCGAGGAGTTTGTCGGTGAAGAAATGGTTGAACCTGCTGACGATTATGGCGACACGCATCCCACTCGCGTCCAGCTTGCCTTCGTATACTTGATAGCTCATTCTTTGCACTCCTGGCTATTTGAAATTGAGCAGATGTCCTAGTTTGTCTCGTTTTGTTTCCAGATATGCCTGGTTGTATCTTGACGGCAACGCCTCCAACGGCACGCGTTCGGTCAACTCAAGACCATA
>CBDUZQ010000431.1:0-1730 GCA_965371755.1 uncultured bacterium | reverse complement strand
GCTTCGTAATGGGCGATGGTGTCGAATCATCACCGGCCATCGGCCCCGATGGCACTATCTACGTCGGTTCCTACGATAGCTATGTTTATGCGATCGAGGATGCCGGAACTGAGGGGCTGCTCAAATGGAAGTTTCGCACCGGCGGGCCGGTTGACGCTTCTCCGACCGTCGACGGCAACGGAACGATCTACATAGGCTCGCGAGATTCCACCATGTACGCCTTAAGGCCTGATGGATCCGTCAAGTGGAGCTACCTTACCGAGGGCGGTATCGAGTCTTCGGTCACAATAGATGGGAACGGGTATCTTTACTTCGGCTCCTTCGACAACAGGCTATACGCGCTGGGCAGCGGAGCTCCCGACGTCGGACCGGTATCAGCCGACATGCCGGCAGTGGTCGTAGTCAACTCGTCCTACACACCGGCGGCGACTTTCAGAAACTACCGTGCAGCGAGTCAGAACTTTGAGGCCATCTGCATTATCGAAACCGGTAGCGACACGGTCTACATCGACACCTTGCCGGTATCGGCGCTCGCCGGAGGTGACAGCGACCACCTTCTGTTTGCACCCTGGACAGTGGGGCCGGACAGTGGCATCCAATACACCGTGCGCTTCCTGACAATCCTGGCAGAAGATGAGGAAGCCGGAAACGATACGGTAGCGGTCATGCTGGAGTCAGCAACCGAGGTGATGTTTGTGTGCGGAGATGTGAACGGCGACGGAAGTAATCCTGATATCGCCGACTTGGTGTACTTGGTTGATTTCATGTTTGTCGGCGGAACCCCGCCACCTGTGCCTGAGGCGGCCAACGTTGATGGCACCGGCGGCGTAGACATTTCTGATCTGGTCTACATCGTAGACTACATGTTTAACGGTGGCCCCGAACCGATTTGTCAGTAGGATTCGGGCAAACTCCGAAGTGACCGGCGACAGTGAATACGAAAGGATATTTGTGGATGTATAAGTATGTTTTGGGCTTGGTGGGCGCGGCGCTATGCGCCGCCACGGTGATCGGCTTTCCGCACTTGTTTGGATACTCCGGTGCTCCGGGATCACAAGGGACCTGTGCCGCATCCTGTCACGGTTCCAGCGGGGGAACAATCCAGGTCACCGGTTTTCCGACAGAGTATGTGCCGGGCGCGAACTACACGGTGACGGTATCACATGCGGGCGGAGAGTCTATCAGACAATTCAACGGCAGTTGCCGTATCGGCGCCGGATCGCCCAACGCCGGTGTCATCTCGGCCGGAACCAACACTTCCACGTACAGTGTTATTCAGGAAACCAACGGTATTCATTTCAACGATGTCAACCAGGCCGGCGGCACTTTTCAGTGGACGGCTCCGTCACCCGGAACTGGCGAGGTAACGCTCTACATTGCAGGTCTCCAGGGGGGGTACGACGGCCTGAACAGTGCCCTGACACTCGCTGCCACCGAGGCATCCGGTTGTTGCATACCACCGCTTAGAGGCAATGTCGACTACGACCCATCTGTTGCGATTGACATTTCGGATCTGGTGTATCTGGTGGACTACATGTTCACCGGTGGACCAGTACCCCCGTGCATTGAGGAGGCCGACATGAACGGCGACGCTGTCATCGACATCTCCGACCTTGTTTGGCTGGTTGACTACATGTTCACCGGCGGCCCACCACCGGCGGATTGTCCGTAGCGGGCAAGAAGTGCTGTCGAAACCACAGGGGTGATTCGACGGTTCGCTCCGACGGGTG
>CBDUZQ010000430.1:0-1753 GCA_965371755.1 uncultured bacterium | reverse complement strand
GTAGAGAACAGCGATCATGTGATTTGGTGCATTGAAGGGGATGCCAGCGCTGTGCTTGACGGCTTCACTATCACCGGTGGCTATGCCACGGATCGTATCGGCGGAGGTCTGCTCAACTACAAGGCCAATCCCACGGTGAAACGATGTGTGTTTTTCGATAACTACGCTTCCCAGGGCGGTGGCATGGCCAACCGGTACAGCAGCCCCACAGTGACCGACTGCACCTTCGATGGCAACCTTGCCCCCTATGGTGGCGGTGGAATGTATAACACGGACCAGAGCCATCCCATGGTTGAATCTTGTGTATTCCATGACAATTGGACCACTTACCTAGGCGGTGGTGGCATGTACTGCGGAGACAGCAATCCCACCGTGATTCATTGTCTCTTCGTTGATAATGTGGCGCCGTTCGGTGGCGGCATGTACAATGCGGCCGCGAATCCCTTTATCGGTAACTGTACCTTCAGCAACAACAGGTCCAACAGTTGGGGTGGCGGGATGCAGAATGAGGCGGGGTCTGATCCGACAGTGACTAATTGCATTCTCTGGGGTGATATACCTGATGAGATAGCTTTTTCCGGTAGTGCAACTGTAACTTACAGCGATGTCGAGGGAGGCTGGGCTGGCATAGGTAATATTGCCCGCGACCCAAAGTTTGCAGACGCCGAGGGGCGGCTATCGTCTGACTCGCCCTGCATCGACGCCGGCAACAATGACGCCGTGCCTTCCGACATTACCACCGACCTGGACGGCAATCCTCGCATTGTAAACGGTACCGTGGACATGGGGGCCTATGAACGTGGACCACATTTGAGGGCAAGCAACCCGAGTCCTGCCGACGGCGCAATAATCGGGCAAAGGACACCCGTCCTTCGCTGGACTCCCGGAGATACGACTGTCAAGTATGATGTGTACTTCGGGACCGCTCTTGGTGGCGTGGACGATGCGGATATATTGGACCAGTCGGGAATATATCGGGGACGTTGTATCGACCCATCTTACATCACTGAGCAGCTTGATCCGGACGGGACGTACTACTGGCGCATTGATGAAGTCGAAGCCGACGGCGAGACAATACACAAAGGCGATGTGTGGAGTTTCACTGTAGTTGACCAGATCACTGTGGAATATCAGGTTTCCTCAAGTGAGGATGATGCATACGCTACCAATGGTAACCTTCAAAGCGTGGATGCCGACTATCTGAAAGTCGGCTCTTCCTCATTTGCAAACCCGCCGTATTACATGTCCGGCATGGTGTTCAGAAATGTGGCTGTTCCCCGGGACGCCGAGATTATGAGCGCACATCTGAAGATACGATCTTACAACAGCCGCTTGACCGGCAGTGTTTATGGCGTGATAGAGGCAGAAGCCGCTGATGACGCCGCTGCGTTTGACAGTTCTCGCCACGTTGATTCTATGTCGACAACCGTTATCTCGGTCATCTGGGATCACGATGAGCCCTGGTTGGAAGACACATGGTACGATAGCCCTGATCTTATCGATGTGATTCAGGAGGTCATTAATCGCGAGGGATGGTCGGTGGGCAATTCGATGGCGATTCTATATAGCACACGGTCTGAGGGTGATTACCGGAATTTCTCTTCGTACGACCGTGGCAGTGGCTTTGCACCTGAGTTGGAGATCACATATGTACCCAAGTAAAGATAGGTTTCCGGCTTAAGAGGCAACTGTCGTCTGAGAGCTGACGAACCCACCGAAGGGCATTCACTGTCGGCATGATAGTAGCAGTCCT
>CBDUZQ010000429.1:0-1783 GCA_965371755.1 uncultured bacterium | reverse complement strand
ATGCTTCGACTCCGCTCAGCATGAGGTCAGTAGCGCGCGAAGCGCGAGAAACCCGGCTTGACCGGGCCAAAACTATTGCCTAAGCCGTTCGCGCTACCTATATTGGGCGGCAATATGGTTATGATCGACAACGTTTGATAGAAGGTGTACGAATGAAAATACTGACCATTGCACTGCAAAAAGAGGGCAAGCCGATACCGGCATCGTACGAACTGATCGAAGCCGCCAAATCACTCGATGGCGAAATAATGACCGCATATCTCTCCGACAGCGACGCCGGTGCATCTGACCTCGTCTCGCGGGGCGGCGGTAAGGTGCTGGCGGTGACGCATGATAGCTTGAAGTTTTTCAACGACGAGATTTACTGCAAAGTGCTCACGGCGCTGATCGAGAAGCATCAGCCCGAGGTCGTCCTTGGACCGGCGACGTTTTACGGCAAAGCTCTGTTAGGGCGGTTAGCGGCGGTCAACGGAGGCGCGATGGCTTCCGATACTACCGGTCTGGCGCTTGATGGCGACAAGCTGGTAGCGACGCGACCGAACTACGGCGGCTCCGTGCTCTCGCAGATCGTCAAGAATGGCGGCGGGCCGTTCTTCGCCTCAGTGCGCGGCAAAGTGTTCCCGGAATCGAAAGAGGGCGCCGGCGAACTGGTTGCGGAAACCGTCGACGGGTCTGTTTTCGAGTCTAAGATGACCGTCAAGGAGCGCAAGGTTGAGTCCACGGGCACGGTGAATCTGACCGAAGCGGATGTCATAGTCTCGGCCGGACGAGGAATGAAAGCCGCCGAGAACCTGCCGTTGATAAACGAACTGGCCGCGGCGCTGAGTGGCGCGGTGGGCGCCTCACGCGCTATTGTCGATGCCGGCTGGGCACCGTATTCGCAGCAGGTCGGCCAGACCGGCAAGACGGTTAACCCCAAACTTTATATAGCGGTCGGTATCTCCGGTGCGATCCAGCACTTGGTGGGGATGCGTTCCTCGCAGACAATTTTGGCGATTAACAGAGATAAGGATGCGCCGATTTTCAACGTCGCCAATTACGGCATTGTCGGTGACGCTATGGAGATTGTGCCCGCTTTGACCAATAAGTTCAAGGCTGAGTTGGGGGGCTAACCGGCGATGCTGAGGGGCAGATGAGGAGAGGCCGTCCCAAAAGTGCGTGTTCCGGCAGGTCTTGTCCGCCGCGGCGTATGTGACCTGCCGGTTGATAGTTCTACTGTACAACAATGGCTTATGAGTAATCGTCGGGTCACACCCTCGACTTCGTCGAGTCCAAGACCGGACGAAACGATCTTGTGAGACAGCCTCTGGGCATCTGCCACCCACAGCAATTCGGATGAGTGAAGAGGAAAACCCTTAGTTCGCGTCGATCAGTTGCCCGGTGCCGGTAATCAACGAGTCTATGTTAGGACGCCCCTTATAGTACACTGAGCCGGCGCTGTCGATGGTAACATCAAGAGAACTCGCGACATTGATCTTCGTGTCGCCCACACCGCTTGACACCACTGTACAGTTGTCGACAGCAAGGTCGAAGGCTTCCACATTACCGACGGCGGAATGCTCACAGTCAAATTGGTTGGCCGATCCCCACAGGGTCACATTGCCGACACCCGATAGTTGTAGGTTAAGCTGCTGCCCGACTTCCAATTCCAAATCCATATCGCCCACCCCGGCCAGGTCCAGGTTAACGTTGTCGACTTGGAATCTGCTGCTGTCGGTAGCAAAAGACCCCACTCCGTTTTCATTCAAGGTGAGTGATCTCAGGCTCGACATCGTCACGTCGA
>CBDUZQ010000428.1:0-1825 GCA_965371755.1 uncultured bacterium | reverse complement strand
AGCACCTCATCGCCCCGTTTGAGCGGCAACCCGAAAGCGGCGATATTGATCCCGTGCGAAGTGTTGAGACCGATGCCTACTTCACGCTTGCGAGCACCCGTCAGCCGCGCGTAGATGGAGCGAAGTTCATCGGTGGTGGCAAAGGCATCATGCGAGTCGTCGAGCTGCGCCTTGAGACGCAAATCGATGTTGCCCTCGATAGCTTTCTTGACGCTGGTCGAGAACGGCCCGTATGAACCGGCATTGAAGTAGACAACCTTCTTCGTGTGCGGAAACTGCTTGCGAACGCGAGCGAAGTCATTGCTTGATGTCATAGACAAACTTTCTTATAGCGAGTACAAGTAACCGATCGTCGCCAGCACGGCGGCCAGTTTGATCAGGACACCGAACAGGATGTACAGCAGGTAAACCATCGACAGCTTGACCCGAACCGACAGAGCCAGCACTGTCGGTACCGCTCCCAGGGTGAAGGCCAGTACAGCCGCCGCCAGGCCGGGCCGGATTCCCGAGAGCGGCAGGACCACGGCGAACATGCCGTAGACAAAGGTCGGCACGGCGACGAGGAACAGAAACTCCATGACGAAGTTCATGAAATGCCATCCCAGAGAAGTTGGTTCCATCAACCCTTCCGGCATGTCGCGAGCAACTCGCAGATATCTGCCCAACAGTTCAAACAGTACCGTCACCACAATCAATGTCAAGCCGCCAAAAACCAGACAGTAGGCGATAAGTTCAGTCGAGATCATTTCAGCCACTCCATGCGAAGATACCAGTCGTAAGTTTCCCTGGCACCCTGGGCAAATGGAATGCGCGATTCAAACCCCAATTCCTGACGCGCCTTTTCTGTAGATACCTCCCACCAATCAAGCAGCTCAGCCGCTTTCTCCCGCGTGAGCATGGGGGTCGCGCGAACTGCTTTGAAAGCTAACTCAGAGATCGCGGCCACGGCCCGAAACAACGGCGCCGGTAGTCGCAAGGGGAAGCCTTTTCGACCGCACGCCTCTTGCAACAGGCTGACAAGTTGGACCATCGAATAGGACTCTTTCTCGGCAATAAAATAGATAGCCCCGGACTGGGTATCTTTCGTCACGGCCAGGAAGACGCCGTGGGCAAGATCGTCGACGTGTACGATGTTGAGGCGACGGTTAAGATCACCGAACAGTGGTCGAATTCCCTTGTGCACCGCCTCGAAGAAACCGAATATCTCCTTATCGCCCGGACCGTAAACTCCCGGCGGTCGAATGGACACTACCGGTATACGGCTGGAGAAGGCCAGCGCTACCTGCTCGCCGGCGAGTTTGGAACGTCCGTAAGTAGTGATCGGGTGCGGTGCGCAGTCCTCGATCAGCGGCACGCCTTCCTTCGATGGACCCGCCGCCGCCAGCGATGAGATGTAGATGACTTTCTTGACGGATGCGTTGTACTGCGCGATTGCTTTGAGCAGCGACGCCGTGCCATTCTCATTGATGTCAAAAAACGTCTGCTTGTTCTTTGCCTTGGTGATACCGGCGTTGTGAATGATGTAATCTACATCGCGCACCATCTCCGGCAAAGTGTCTGGCTGGGTGACATCGCCATAGCGGTACTGGACGTTCAGCGATTCGAGCGACGTCAGGTCTGATGTTTTACGGACACCGGAGATAACGGCGAAGCCTTCCTTCAGAAACTGATGACACAACCTGGCGCCGACGAACCCATTGGCGCCGGTGATCAGTATTGATGGTTTGACATCCGACATGCGGTGAAGGTAGCAAATGCATGACGGTGTGACAAGGTAAAGGTGGCAGGCAAGCCCATAAATGGGTTCTTTTGCGCTACGCGCGCT
>CBDUZQ010000427.1:0-1839 GCA_965371755.1 uncultured bacterium | reverse complement strand
TTCGGTGATTACGTGGTGCGCTTCTTCCTGATCATGCTCCCGGTTTTTGCAGTGATGACGGTGATCGGGTTGACCTCCAACATCGCCCAGGTCGGTTTCAAGATCACCCCCAAGTCACTGGAGCCTAAGTTCGAAAAGCTGGACGTCCTCAAAGGTCTCAAGCGTCTCTTCGCGGTCAAGTCACTGGTGCAGTTGATTCGCGATGCTATCAAACTGGCCATTGTCGGGATCGTGGCCTACAACGCCATGGCCAATGAGTTCGACACTTTTTTCCTGCTGCCCGATATGACGGTCGCGCAGTTGGCGGGTTCCATGGGCAAGCTGGCGCTGGTATTGGGCATGAAGGTGGGCGCGATAATGATCGCGATTGGCGTTCTCGACTATCTCTACCAGAAATACGAATTTGAAAAATCAATCAAGATGTCCAAGCAGGACCTCAAGGAAGAGAACAAAGATACCGAGGGTTCTCCTCTGGTCAAGTCGCGCGTGCGCCAGATTCAGCGCGAGATGGCGCGTCAACGCATGATGGCGGCGGTGCCTCTGGCCGATGCCGTCATCACCAACCCGACGCACCTGGCGGTAGCTCTCAAGTACGAATCGGAGAAGGGCAACGCCCCGTACGTGCTGGCTAAGGGTGAACGGTTGATCGCAGAAAGAATCAAAGAGATCGCCCGCGAGCACGACATCCCGATCATCGAAGACAAGCCCCTGGCGCGGGCGCTGTTCAGGATGTGCGATGTCGGCGACTTCGTGCCCGCCCAACTGTATCGAGCCGTGGCCGAACTGCTGGCTTACGTCTACCGCCTCAAGGGAAAGGTGATCAAGTAGCATGGCCGCCCCCGCCAAAAAGTCATCTCTGTTCGACGCCCTGATGGCGCGCTCGGACATTGTTCTGGCCCTGGGGGTAATCGCCATCATCGGGGTCCTGGTGATTCCGATACCGACCGGACTGTTGGATTTCGCTCTCGCTTTCAACATCACTTTCTCACTGGTGGTGCTGTTGACTACGCTGTACATCACGCGTCCTTTGGATCTCTCGGTCTTCCCCAGCATGCTGCTGATTGTGACGCTGATGCGACTGTCGCTGAACGTCGCCTCGACCCGCCTGATCCTCGGACAAGCCTACGCCGGTGATGTGATCGAATCCTTCGGCAACTTTGTGGTCCAGGGCAATTACGTTGTTGGTTTCATCGTCTTTGTCATTCTGGTCATCATCCAGTTCGTCGTTATTACCAAGGGCGCCACTCGAATCTCCGAGGTCGCGGCCCGGTTCACTTTGGATGCCATGCCGGGCAAACAGATGGCTATCGACGCCGACCTCAACGCCGGCATCGTCACCGAAGCCGAAGCTCGCAGCCGCCGCGAGGAGGTTGCTCGTGAAGCCGACTTCTACGGCGCTATGGACGGCGCCTCCAAGTTCGTCCGCGGTGACGCCATCGCCGGTATTCTGATCACACTGATAAATATCATTGCTGGCTTTGTCATCGGGATAGCCCAAAAAGATATGAGCCTCACCGAAGCACTGCGCACCTATTCGCTGCTGTCAATCGGTGACGGCCTGGTCACACAGATACCGGCGCTGTTGGTTTCGACCGCCTCCGGCATCATCGTTACGCGCGCCGCGGCCCGCGATAACATGGGCAAGGACCTGACCACCCAGCTTACACGCCAGCCACGAGCCATTCTGGTTGCGGCGGCGGTGATATTTGGTTTCGGACTCCTGCCCGGGATGCCGACAGTCACCTTTGTGGTACTCGCTTTGTTGATCGGCGGGGTCGGCTACCTGAGCCGCGAAATGAAGCAACGTCAACTCGTTCAGGCCAGGCAAAAAGAGGAAGC
>CBDUZQ010000426.1:0-1841 GCA_965371755.1 uncultured bacterium | reverse complement strand
CCCATGTCGGAGATCACCGCCGCGATAGCGCCATCGACATTGATCGGTAGGGTGCGGCCGGTCTTCTCCGACAGCGCCGTCTCGATAGCGCGGCAGAGACCGATGTGTCGTCCGCCGTAACCGTGCCGCTCGGCGATCTCGAACAGCTTGCCGGTGCGCGGGTCGACTTTGTGCAGACGATGTCCGAACCCGGGCATGCGCTTCTTGTTCTCTCTCATCCAGTCAACCAGGTCGTTGGCTATGGCGGCGACGTCGCCATCCTTTTGCGCCCATTCCTGCATGATCTTCGCCGCCTGCTCAATTGCGCCACCGTGGGTGTCGCCGATCACCAGCACACCACCGGCTATCGCGGCGTTGAGCGAGTTGCCGCCGGACATGACCGTGCGGGCACCTAACACCGACGGCGGCGAGGCGCCGTGGTCAATCGATGAGACCAGAATGGCGTTCATCAGTTCCGCCTCGGCTTTGCCGGGACGTTCACCCTTGAGAATCAGGTAGACAGCCTCAGCGTAAGAGAGGTTCTCCATGATGTCGGTGATGTTGTACCCTCTGACCCGGATCTTCCCCGGACCGATATCGGTGATGGCCGTCTTCCATTTTTCGTCGCTCATATCAACCCTCACTTTCGGGATCGAATTCAAGAACGGAAGGGTCTATGGTGTCGGGCGGCGCCGGCGGCCATTCACCCTTGACCACTTTCTCGACGAATTCCAGCCACCGTGCCTGCAAAGTGTCGGGTGGGGTCTTGAGAATCCCCTGAGTGGCTAACTCCCAGTCCGCCTCGGCACGGTACATCAGGTTTAACCCCTGAATGCCGTACCGCAGAACCAGGAAGTCAACAAAGGAAGCACCCAGGGCCGATTGCCAGCGTTCTTTGTTGGAATCGACGGTGGTGTCTTTGGACAATTCGACCAGCGGAATCAAGCTATCGTTCTGATAGTAGCGCCACGTCAACTCGTGGTAGTTCTGCCCTGAGTAATCCAGCAGCGTTATCAGGCCATGCTTGAGGAACTGGTATTGTGGTTCCTTGTCCAACCAGTATGGCAACAGGAACTGCATTAGTGTTGGACCTTTGTGGCTGGGCAACCAGAAATGGATGACATCGCGATCGGCCCATGGATAAAAGTGACCGGTCATCTCGTTGCCCTGACCATGACCGGTGTAGTAAAACACGATCAGAGTGTCTACGGGGATGCGTATGTTCAGGAATTTGCAGTTGGATCGCAGCGCCCAACTATACCAGACTGCGAAGTCATGCATGGATGCACTGTGAAGATGGCCGGGCGGGTAGATTATCTTGACGTTCTCGTAGGTATAAGAGAGCCAACCCGCAGGAATCTCGTATCGAGGTCCCTCATCAACTTCCTGTTTGCCACAACCGACCAAAAGGGCTGAGAACAACGCGGCCACTGCTAACATTCTAAGGAGTGATTTAGTCATGATTTTTGCACCCGATTCTCTGATTTGTCCCGACCAGCCAAAGCGAGTCGGATTTCTCCTAAGCTCATAAGATTCGGCAATATAGTCCGGACTTACAATCATGTCAAACCGATTATATTCGTTATCATTTTCACAACTGGACTTGACATCAGGAGGCGTCCGTGCGATATTTGAGCCGATGCCGGTGACGAGCTTCGTGGATCGCTTTGATCCACAATGCGCTCGCCGGACGTGATAGCGTGAACTTGACCGAAGGATGCGATACAGCGCGTGTGAGTGTTGGTGATCAGTTTTGTGAAACAGCATCGTCTCCCCATCTTCTCCAAGAGTATCCTGATAATAGTGGGCGGATACGGTAGCGGCAAATCCGAAGTCGCCGTAAACTTGAGCCGACAGTTGGT
>CBDUZQ010000425.1:0-1890 GCA_965371755.1 uncultured bacterium | reverse complement strand
GCCCAACTTGCAAGCACCCGAGAGAATACTACGAACCGGCGAACATGGACATATAGCGTCCTGTCCAATTAGTAGTTCGGATAATGATTCTGTTTAGTGCGCGGTGGACGTCCTCGTCTACCGCGTTCAGCCCGCCAAGTTGTCGGTGCACGGGGACGTACGCCAACCACGAATACGAAATGTTGCTGTTTGCTCCGTATATTTCTTGGGAGAGGTTCAAGCAGGAATCACCTTGACAGATTTGTTCGATAACATAGATTGAAGTTATCGAAACTGTTACTTGCTCTGGTGTTGTACTCAGGACATGCCCGGAGGATACATGAGAAGACCGGCTTTGTTCCTTGGCTTGCTGATGATGACAGTTGTTTGTCTGGTCGGCATCATCCGGGCTGAACGCTGTTGTATTGAACCGCTCAGGGGAAACGTCGATTACAGCGCGGGAGATGTCATCGACATCGCCGATCTGGTTTTCCTGGTCGATTACATGTTCTCAGGCGGTTCGCAGCCGCCGTGTTTTGAGGAAGCCGACATGAACGGTGACGGTGCTATCGACATCGCCGATCTCGTTTACCTGGTCGACTACATGTTTAGTGGTGGTCCCGATCCTCTCCCGTGTCCGTCGGATGTGGTCGATTCAGTCATTTTGCCGCTGGCTATCGGCAACCAGTGGCTTACATCTGTGACCGAGTATAACGAGTCCGGTCAGACGACAGCCGAATACACGGCTACCGGTACTGTCGTGGGTGATTCCACAATCGAGGACCGGACGTGGTATCTCATGGTGAGCGACACCGCCGGCGCGGACAGTTCGCTGTGGACCAACAAAGAGGATGGCGCGTGGGCGTGGACCGATTCGGCTGGTACGCCGGAGGCGCTGATGCTCAAGTATCCGGCCAACCCGGGGGAGAGCTATCCAGTGTACTATGTCACTGTCACCGTTGAGTCGATCAGCACGTCGATAACGGTTCCGGCCGGCACCTTTGACTGCTATTACTACCGGGCGCACATTCCGATCTACGGAACCATCGGCAAGATCTGGGCGGCGCCGAACGTCGGTATTGTCCGTGCCGAAGAATACAGCCTGACCTTGTTCGGCACCTATCTCTCCAGAGAAATCGAACTGCTGAGCTATAGTTTGGTCGGGAAGTAAGGGCTTTGTAGGCCCGAACCCCTGGCTCCCGACGACAAAGCTATCAATGTCAGGAGGACGGGCCTCCTGACCTACGGGACTGCGATTCTGATATCAGCTCCCTCCAGGAAGTACTACCCTCGACCCTAAAGAACCTATCTCAAGATGCCGATCCAGATGATATACGCAAAGCTCTGTGATTCCAAGCCCCCAGGAGGGTTTTTATGACCAAACAGCGAAAACAAACCAGGTACGAGACAGAAGAATTCCTGATGGTGTTCGACCGGCACACTAGTCGACACATCGGCGGGTTGGCCAACCTGACCTACGATGGCGCCATGTTCGTTACTCAGGAGCCGGTGAAGAAACTCAGCATCGCGCACTGTCGCGTAGAACTGCCGAACAAGATTCTCGACCGCGACCAACTCATCTTTGATGCTGAGTGCATTTGGTGCAGGAAGAACGCGACCAGAGGCTGGTATGAGTCCGGGTACAAATTGAAGAACGTCTCCGAGCAGGACCGCAATATCCTGACCTACGTGATGCTCAAACTGATGTCCGAACAGCCGGCGACACAGGAGACACCCGAAGTACCATAGTCGTCAGCGTGCCACCCCACGCCAGCTTTGCGTGCCCCGCAAACAGCCGGGGGAGGGGTGTACGATTAAGCAGCAACTCGGTCGAAACTCCTGCGGTTTCGACACAGTCGTCAGGAGGACAGGCCTCCTGACCTACTAAGACTGAATCACGACTACAGTCAT
>CBDUZQ010000424.1:0-1892 GCA_965371755.1 uncultured bacterium | reverse complement strand
CTCAACCGCGGTGAAAAAATGGTGGAACTGCTCAAGCAGGGGCAGTACGTGCCGGTGCCGGTAGCACGACAGGTCATGGTTATCTGGGCCGGGACCAATGGTTACCTCGACGACATCCCGACCGACGCCATCCTGCGTTTCGAGACAGAGTTTCTGGCCTTCTGTGAGCAGAAGTATCCCGATATCGAACACGCGATGGACCAGGAGAAGAAAATCTCGGACGAACTGGGCGCCAAGCTGAAGGCGGCCGTGGAGGAGTTCAAACAGCAGTTCAAGGCCTGAGGGTTGTGACCACCCGGTGAAATAAGGATTTTTGTAAGACGTACCTATGGCGACGCTTCGTGAAGTAAAAAAGAGAATCCGCACGGTAATCTCGACCCAACGGATTACCCGCGCGATGGAGATGGTGGCCGCGGCCAAACTGCGCCGCGCTCAGCAGCGTATTGAGCAAGCCCGTCCGTATGCTCAGAAGATGGACGAGATGCTCAGCCATCTGGCGGCCGGTTCCACCGATGAGATCATCCATCCCTACTTTGAGCAACGGGAGATCAAGAAGCGCACGCTGGTGGTGGTCACTTCCGACCGCGGCTTCTGTGGCTCGTTCAACTCCAATATCATCAGGCGTACCGGACAATGGCTCGGCGAAAATGACACTGTTGAGCAGGAATTTGTCACGATCGGCAAGAAGGGTAACGACTTTCTCAAACGTCGCCCGACACCGATCACCCGCTATTGGGGTGACTGGGGCGGCACTTTGAATTATGATCGCGCAAAAGAGATTGTGTCGTTCCTGACTAATCGCTTTGTCTCGGGAGAAACTGATCAGATCAGCATAGTCTATACCCAGTTTGTGTCCATGGCCAGGTACAAGGTCATCATGCAGGACTATCTCCCGATCCCGCCGCCGGAAATACCGGAAGACAATGACGCCGGTGAACAGATGGCAACCGAGTATATCTTCGAGCCGGATGCTGAACAGATCTATGCGGCGTTGATGCCCGGTTATGCCACCACCAAGATGGTTACGGCGCTGGCCGACTCGTTTGCCAGTGAACATGGCAGTCGGATGATCGCCATGAATGCCGCCACCACCAACGCCGGTGATATGATTCAGTCTTTGACTCTGGATTACAACAAAGCTCGTCAGGCGCAGATTACCAAGGAATTGCTGGAGGTTGTCTCCGGCGCCGAGGCGCTCAAGGGTTAGCTCGATACGAAAGTAAGTTTTTTTGATATAACGGAGTTCGCTTCATGGCAGAGAATATAGGCAAAGTTGTTCAGGTGATCGGAGCTACCGTCGACTGCAAGTTTCGCAGCGATGCTCTGCCTGACATCTTGAATGCTATCGTAATCAAAGACGACGAGAAGAAGATCAACCTCACCATTGAGGTGGCCATGCACATCGGCGACAATATCGTGCGCTGCGTGTCGCTGGCCTCTACCGACGGTTTGGTTCGCGGTATGCCGGCGGTCGACACTGGCCGACCGATTGCTGTCCCGGTGGGTAAAACCTGTCTGGGGCGCGTGTTCGATCTTTTGGGTCGTCCCATCGACGGTAAAGGCGACATCCCCGCCGACGCCAAACGCAGCCCTATCCATCGCCTCGCCCCCGCCTTCGATGAACAAGCCACCTCGGCTGAGATGTTTGAGACCGGCATCAAGGTGATTGATCTGCTTGAACCCTACCTCAAGGGCGGCAAGGTCGGTATGTTCGGCGGTGCCGGAGTCGGCAAAACCGTAATCATCCAGGAACTGATCCACAACATCGCCACCGAGCACGGTGGTTACTCCGTTTTTTGTGGCGTTGGTGAACGTACCCGTGAAGGCAACGACCTCTATCTCGAGATGAAAGAGTCCGGCGTGCTGCCGCGAACCGCGATGGTCTTCGGGCA
>CBDUZQ010000423.1:0-1907 GCA_965371755.1 uncultured bacterium | reverse complement strand
CAGAGGCAGCAGCGACACCTGACGTTCGGAGCCAGCATGGGCGTCACCCTCGATACCGTGGTTTTCCACTAACGTGGCCTCGCCGACATTGTGCTTCTGGTCCCCTTTTGTCTCTGAGACTGAAATGCTATGTAACCGTCCGTCTGTAGTCACCAGAGCGGCCTCCTGTTTTCTCTAATAGTGTCAAGTCCGTGATAACGATGTCCCTTTGCGCCGCCTTCAGCATATCATAAACGGTCAGTGCCGCCACACTACAGGCGGTGAGTGCCTCCATCTCGACGCCTGTTCTGGCCATGCAGGTCGCCGTGGCCCGGATGACAACAGAACCAGCAGCCTCATCCAGTTCAAACACAACCTCCACGTGATCGAGCCCCACCGGATGGCACAGCGGGATGAGTTCGGCGGTACGTTTAGCCGCTTGAATCCCGGCCAGCTTGGCCACCGTGAGGACATCCCCTTTGGCGACACGGTTTTCAGTCACCAATTGGAACGTTTCGGAGTTGAGTCTAACGGTCACTGTCGCTGTGGCGCTCCGCCTGGTGACGCTCTTTTGGCTGATATCAACCATGCGGGCTTTGCCCTTCTCGTCGAGGTGAGAGAGTTTCGTCATTTTAACCACCCATACTTATAAATGACGGTAGGTCTTCCTCTGATTGCGTCGCCCCGGCGCAACCGAGGTACTGCTTGGAATTGACCAATTCGTCAATGGCGGTTTCCGCAGCGTCATCGCCTCTTTCCAAAAGGTCAAACAAGCTGACGGCACGGCTCGAGAAAAGGCATCCATAGAGCTGGCCGTCGGAAGCCAGGCGCAGTCGATCACACTCGGCACAGAAGGGATGACTGACTGGGTTGATGAAACCGACACGGATATTCAGTTCGGGCGATCGGTAATATCGGGCGGCGCCGGCTGCCTCCGAGGCCACCGGGGTCAGGTCAAAAGGCAAGTGCGATCTTACCGTGTCGCCTGAGACAAACCGATGGTCACAACTCGGCGTCGACCGGGTCGGCATGAATTCAATGAATCTAATGTCGACCGACAAACGATTTGCAAATCGCACCAACGCCTCCGCCTCGTGGTCATTGACCCCTTTCATCAGAACGCAGTTGAGTTTGACCTTTCCGATCCGCGTAATGGCTGCGTTGATGCCCGCTACGACACGATCCAGAGCGTCGACGCCGGTGATACTTTTGTAGCGATCGCGATCCTGCGTATCAAGGCTGATGTTGACAGTGTCCAACCCAGCCTCGGCCAGTTTTCCGGCCAGCTTGTCCAGCAGCAGTCCGTTGGTAGTGAGGCCAAGGAGCAGCGCGCTATCGAAACTGCGGGCATACTCAACCAGATCCGGCAGCTTCTTATATAATGTGGGTTCACCGCCGGTGAAGCGAACCTTCCCGACACCCAAACGGTACAGCAATTCAAGAGCCTTCTTGAACAACTCGGGGTCACGCTGAGCGACGCCCGATGATATTTCACTCTCGGCAGGACGACAGTAGAAACAGTTGAGGTTGCAGCCGCTCAGCAGTGATACCCGCAGATAGTGCAATCTTCGTGGATCAAACACCGGTTGCCTCCGTGGAGGGGGTAAGATACTGCCGAACGATGAATGCAACCAATCCGTCAAGGTCGTCGAGCGCGAACCTCGGTACTTGCATCTCAGGCAAGGTTGGACCATATAAGGCCACGATGTTGCTGGGAAAATCCGTGTCACCGGTTTCTCGGTTTCTTGTCACCAACAGTTTTGGTCGCATCGCGCTCCGATCGCCCTCGACCAGACAGATGTCAAACTGTGTCGCCATAGCGTCCATCAGGAGCTGTCGATGCACCTCGGTCGAGTCGGCAAACAGAGCCAACTCCGAGGAGCTGATAGCCAGAGTCATTGAGGAGCCGGCTCGACGGTGACGGTAGC
>CBDUZQ010000422.1:0-1927 GCA_965371755.1 uncultured bacterium | reverse complement strand
ACAAACGACGGCGCCGGGTCCTCGGGGGTGCCGGCGTTATAGACACTTTCGATGTGGGCCGCGATAGTATTATTATTGGAGCCAATGACATCGGTGTAGTCAACCTGAACCTTGAAGCCCTTGCGCGTCTTCCACTCGATGAACGGCTGCAACTGCGTTTCGAACATCCGATCAGAGATTATCAAGTACTTTACCGGATATTTGATCAGGTCTGGGTGGTCCAGATTGAGCATACCCTGATCGTAATTGATGACCTGCTCGTAGATCGGCTCGAAAAAGGGCGAATAGCTCTTGACGTAATTGTCACGCGTCGCCTGCCAGTCGGCACCCGAGAAACTGATCTCAACAGTCAGTTCCTTGTAGATCCGAATCTTGTTTTCGGTCGGATTATACTCAACCGGGGACATCATGACTTTGCCCAAACGCAGACCGCGCATGGTACCGGAAATCATCGTTTCAACCGTCGGCATCGTGTAGAACCCAGGCTGCTGGTACAGTTCCTGGTTCCACTCGAACGGTACCGACATCGGATCATCGGATTTGGACAGTGACGGCTGAACCGGCATCAAAGGCTCAATTAGTCCCAAACCGACAAGGTCGAACTCCTCAATCTCAGAACTTATGATTTGCGCCTCAAGCTCGCAGCCATCGGGAATAGCGAGCAATCTGATCGCCATCGGCAGCGACGGTTCACCTATCCGGTGCGACCGCGTCAGGCCGGGAGCGACCATCAGATTGAAAGCACCCTCTTTTGTCAGGATGTTGCCGATGCTGACTTCGCCGATTTCCAGCTTGAGTGTCAGCCCATTATTGTCCTGGTGCAGCAGCGTCACCCCGTTGGATGCATCGCTCAAATCAAGCACCTCAGCGGCTTGTCCCAAAGACACCATGGCCATCATGGCCACAATGCTGAAACAGCACAGTGTTACCAACCTCTTCAAGATTACCTCCGTTCGCTTATGAAAACTCTCAACCTTGCGTGTACACATGTTTGCCGTCAGTCAGTGAGAGCACATGCGGGCGCAGATGCCCTCAGCGGATACTTGCCAACAACATAAGATACGACAAATCAGATCGTTTCAAAGGACAAAAATGACCCCCGACGCTTGTGGGCGGCAGACGTCCTCGTCTGCCCCTTGATTACCTTGGATACGTCCTTCAAACCGGCAGACCGGGAGGTCTGCCGCGCACAATATCATGGGTTTTTGGAAGATCCCCTGCGCGGGAATGACGTGAGGAGTGCGGGAATGACAGAGAAAACAGACGCGCGAAGCGCATAAGACCCATTCATGGGCTTGACCGGGCGGGCACAAAAAAACCGGAGGCCGCACTAAGCGGCCCCCGGGGGGTATTCAATAAGTGAATGTTAGATTACGGTCCTGCGATTTCGAACGGTATATCACAAATGTCGTAGATACCGGCAGGATCGAACGGGACCGAACCCTCACTGATTCTGATCCAGCAATCGACAGAGATCGTCTCGGCCGGATCGATAGCCCAGTTGAAGACACCCAGACCATTGTCCGCCGGGTCCAAAGTGATTGCACTGGCGCCAGGAACCACATCCCAGATACCACCATTGTCGGTCGAGTACTCAATCTTCACCGTACCGACGGTGGATATTTCAGTCCAGGTGATATCGTAGCTGTTGCCACGAGTCCAAACCTCACCAACATTAGGAGCCGTCACGATAATACCCCGAATGGTGAAAGTGGCATCACTCTCGTCGGGAGCAGCGCCGTCACCCTGTCTGGCGATTCTAACCTTGACAGTGTTGCTTGAAGGTTCGTTCGGAATCTGCCAGCTGTAGCTGCCGGTGTTCGGAACATCGAAGTCAATGGGCTTCCACAGGCCGTCACCTTCGTGCCAGTAATGCAGTTCGACAAAGTCGATTGCGGAACCGACGTAATCCCAGGTGATATTGTGG
>CBDUZQ010000421.1:0-1928 GCA_965371755.1 uncultured bacterium | reverse complement strand
CCGGTCCGCCGACCGATTGCACGAACAGGGAGTCGAGGTCGATAGCCGCCGAGGTTGCGGCCATCAAGAACGAAAGGAGAATGAAAGCCAGGGTCTTGTTCACTGGTCACCAGTCCGGTTTATGGTTGCAGGTCAGGACCCTTATGGTCCCGTCCAAGTGACGCTTCTACTACAGCTAATCTGGGTACAAGTTCCCGTTCGATCAAGTGTTGAACATGGTCACATCAACAGCCGTTACTTCACCCATTGTTCCTCGGCACTTTCAGCGCAAACAACATGTCGACAAACACGATCACCGCGCCCGCAATAAACGTCGCCTCATGTCCGAACATAGACCACGCCACGCCACCGGCCACCGGGATGACCACGGCCGTGACATGATTAGCCGACATGCCGAACGACAGGCAACCGGTCAGGTCCTCCGGCGTTGAAATCTTGCGCAGATAGGACTTGAGCGCGATCGATGAACCGAACAGGACGTTGTCCACCAGGTAGAGCCCAATCAACAGCGGCAAATAATCCACCACCGCATACCCGGCAAAAATGAACACCAGCACCAAAGAGCAACCAACCAGCACGATGCGTTCACCAAAGCGATCACTGATTAGTCCCATCCAACGGTTGGTGAAGATCGTGATCAGGCTGTTGGCTAACATGATGCCGGAGATATAGGTGATGTCCAGAGAGTGGTTCTTGACCAGGAGAAAAATCGCAAAAGTGGTGAAAATGTGTCGACGACATCCTCGAAGGAACGAAAGCGTATAGTACAGCCAGTATTTCTTTTTGAGTCTGACCTTGCGGTTCTCCGTCTTGCCGCGATTGGCCGGCAGGGCCAGACATAGATACAATCCGATCGCCACCACCCCGGCGCCCATGATGTAGAAGGTGATGCGATAATCCAAAAACAGGGTCAACCCCATGACCAGCCCGGCACCGACCAGTCCGGCCACTGACTCCCACGAGCGTAGTTTCCCCTGCGCTTTTCCCAATTCGCTGGTTTTCGAGAGGTTCAGTAGTTGGGCCGAGTTGGTCGGTTCAAAATAGTGGAAGCCGAACGACATCAATAGCGTCGCGGTTCCCAGCATCACCAGCGACGGAGACAGACCACTCAGAATAAGTCCCAGCCCGACGGCAAGAATTGCAAGCGAGGCGATCCGTGACTCGGTGAAGTAGACAGCCAGCGCGCCGACGCCAAAGGCCAGCAGACCGGGTATCTCGCGGACAGCCTGGATCACGCCCACATCGGTGGCAGACGCATCGAAGACGTCGACGGCGAAGTTGTTGAACATGACGCGCCAGGCATAGAAGCCGATCCACACCGCCATCGAAGACATGGTGATCGTAAAAACCGAGACTTTCCTGATACCCAGCGCCATAGTCCTGACAAGATAGGGGAAAAACGGGCTGTGTACTGCACAAAAAAACCGGGCGCCCTTAAGGGCGTCCGGTTGGAGTCTTCAGACTATATAGCCGTCAGTTCTGGACGTACTTGCCCAAAATCTGGTTCATCTTGGAGGTCATCCGGGAGTTCGGCAGGACCTCGGTAGCCCCGGCCGACTTGGCTGCTTTCATCTGGTCCTTCAATGTGTTCGGCGAGTAGCAGACGATCGGAATCTTGCACGTCGCACCGTAGGAGCGCAGCTTGTTAATCAACGATGGCGCCTCTATCCCGTTGAGATTCAAATCGATAATGATCAGATCGGGGTGGAGCTCCTGCGCCCGCTTGAAAATATCATCCGAGCGGATTGCCTTAATCCCCTCGGCCTCCATGCCATCCAGTGCGGTCATTATCTTGGAGGTAAAGATCATGTTGTTGGCCGCGATAATTACTTTTCTACTCATAAGCACAAATCCATTGCTGATTCCTGGTCCCTCTCACAGCGATCTACCGACACCCAACATCATCAAGTAGTTTAATATACGAAAAA
>CBDUZQ010000420.1:0-1942 GCA_965371755.1 uncultured bacterium | reverse complement strand
CGGACAGTCCGCGTAACCGGACAAGAGCGATTCATTTCGCCAACGTGCCTCCTGTTTGCACTATTCGCATTTTCACGCTGGACGGTGACATGGTGCGTGAATTCGTGCATAACGACGGCACCAACCATGCCGAATGGAACCTCATCACGCGCAACACGCAGATAGTCGTGACCGGACTATACTACTGGACAGTCGAGAACAACTCAGGCGAGGTGCAGATTGGCAAGCTGGCCGTGATTATGTGAACGAGGACGGAACACGGTGGACTACGACGAACGCACAACGCCACGCCTTGTGGTCCCGACCGAGTTGCGCCGTCAGGCGAAGCTACTTTCTATGCCTGCGACTCGAAAGAGGAACAAATCAAGTCAGCCGCTTCATCAAGTTCGGAACGGTTGCTGATACGGAGTTCCACATCACCGATTCCCCAATGGCCGATTTTTGATACATCCCTGGCGAACGATGGTGGGGCTTGGATGCGATCATATTTCAGTCGCAACCACACACGTAGACCGCTCTGCAGTATGTGAATACTGCAGAAGCATCGCTCGCCGTGTTCGTAATTGATGCTCTTAGCAAGATAACGTTTTGAGAAGTCATCGGATAAATTAGAGCAGAAGTTGTCAACTGCCCGATACAACTCAATTGCTTCCTGGGCTTTCCCCGAGATGTGGTGAGTTTCGTCATACGATGACTCGGTCTTCTTGGCTCGGCGTGTTTCCCACGCCTTTCTTGCCCCCTGGCTGCGCCCGGTAGCGTTCTTGGCCGGCTCGCGTCTGGTAAGTTTATAGACCGGAGTTGTGGGCCCGTATGCGCCCTCTTCACCTGCTATTCGAGATAGACTTTCCTTGATGCTCTGGGGTTTCAGATTGTCGTCACCGGAAGCGGATCGAAGCAAGTTAAGAAACGTCCTCGGTGGGTCCGACATGAGCGTCTTCAACGCCTTACGTACCTTGGCGTCGGAGAATGTCTGTTCTCCCAGGGCGTCAAGCGTTCCCGCTGCCATCTCTTCAGATGAGAACCGCCACATTTGTCGCGCTATCTGTTGGACTGTCATTCCCTCGGACTCTTTGGTGTCCAAGCTCACCTCAAACATCAGTTTGTCCGGTGCGAGGCATTTCTCAACACTTCGATAGATTCTCCACTTAATGCCGTTTGTGAGTATACACCAGACAATGCCCTCATTGGCAGCATAGCCGACTACCTGCGTAATGGCCTTGACGTCATTCAGCAGATCGTCCAGAGCTTTGGCTTCGACAAGCAGGACCGGCTTCCTATTGAGTTTCAGCGCATAATCCACGGACTTGCCATCTACCGTCGGGTGTTCGAGTTGTACTTCGTCGGGATCTCGAACGTCCCATCCCAACGCCTCAAGAAGAGGGTCAATCACAATGGTCCGCGTCGGCGTTTCTTTAAGAGCATGACGGCGAAGCACAGAGAGCTTGCCGCGAATCATCTCAATTGTCTGGATGAGCTTGTTCATATACTCGGTCACCTTGTGCTTTGCGGTCGGCGCCTCCGTCGAGATCGCGGTTTTTGTCGCGATGTTATCACCGGCTCGCCGATATCCGTTCGGGCTGATAAATCAAACGGGCGAGCGGGCATCCCAATTTGGAAGGTACTCCAGCTAAGCTGGATCATAGCACTTGGCTGTTCTGACACCCCGAGCTTAACCAATGCTCGGTACTTGGACGCGGGCTCACCGCTCGCCCCGAAATCTATGTGTCTCCAATACAGTTTCAATTTAGGGCTGACGGTCCGACAGAGCAATCGTTTTCTGAAATGACGGACTCTTCTAACTAATGTCTCAGAGCTTGGCCTGATTCCAGTCGTCGCCAAGTATGATCTGCGCTTCTTCGTTGGCCTGGGTGACGAACTCACGCGGTACCATCAGCGAAAAACCGCCCCCCACCGGCCGCGCCGAGGAAGGACCCATCTGCCC
>CBDUZQ010000419.1:0-1961 GCA_965371755.1 uncultured bacterium | reverse complement strand
ATGGCCAAGTACAAACATATCGAAGTGCCGAAAAACGGCAAAGCGATTACGGTCAAGAAGAAGAAACTCAAGATACCGAACAACCCGATCATTCCCGTGATCGAAGGTGACGGCATTGGTCGCGATATCATGAAAGCAACCCGTCGCGTCGTCGACGCCGCGGTCAAGAAGGCCTACAAGGGCCGTAAGCGGATCGTCTGGATGGACATCTACGCCGGCGAGCGCGCCAACGAACTGTACGGCGAGTGGATGCCTCAGGAAACCTTCGATGCTATCAAGCAATATAAGGTGGCTCTCAAGGGTCCGTTGACCACGCCGATCGGCGGCGGGTTCCGCTCGCTCAACGTGACGCTGCGCCAGGTGCTCAACCTGTATGCTTGCGTCCGTCCGGTGCGCTGGTTCAAGGGAGTCGGCTCGCCGGTGGTGCATCCGGAGAAGCTCAACGTGGTCATCTACCGCGAGAACACCGAGGATGTCTACGCCGGGATCGAGTGGAAGAAAGGTTCCAAAGAAGTCAAGAAGGTCATCAACTGGCTGAACAAGACGATGAAGACCAACATCCGCACCGACTCCGGCATCGGTGTCAAGCCGATCTCGGTTACCGGCACCAAACGGCTCGTGCGCAAAGCGATCCAGTTCGCGATCGACAAGAAGCGCTCATCCGTGACGTTCGTGCACAAGGGCAACATCATGAAGTACACCGAAGGCGCTTTCCGTGACTGGGGTTATCAGGTAGCCATCGCCGAGTTTCGTAACAAGATAGTGACCGAGGACGAGTTGTGGTCCAGGTACAAAGGGAAAATGCCGAAGGGTAAGATCCTCATCAAGGACCGCATCGCCGACTCGATGTTCCAGCAGGTGCTGACGCGTCCCGACGAATACGACGTCCTCGCCACGCCGAATCTCAACGGCGACTACCTCTCCGACGCCTGCGCCGCGCAGACAGGCGGACTGGGTATGGCGCCCGGCGCCAACATCGGTGACTACATCGGCCTCTTTGAGGCTACGCACGGCACGGCGCCGAAGTATGCCGACAAAGACGTCATCAACCCCGGCTCATTGATTCTGTCGGCAGCGATGATGCTCGAATATCTCGGTTGGGGCAAGGCGGCTGAATTGATCGAGAAGGGTCTCCAGAAGACGATCGCTAAGAAAACGGTTACCTACGATCTGCATCGCCAGATGAAAGGGGCCAAGAAGATCGGTACTTCTCAGTACGCCACCAACATCATCAATAACATGTAGTCGCAAGCAACTCTTTTTGAATTCGACAAAGGGAAGGTCACAAGGCCTTCCCTTTTTTTCATGGTGCGCTAGGTCTTGTGTGCGGCAGCAGACTAAGACCGGACGAAACAGCCGAAATAACCCTTCGCTATTATCATGTGAAGACCGTGAAAGCACGTTAGTGCGGCAAAGTATGTCTTTACTTTCAGCACCTGACAGAACACTTTGTTTGACGACGTACACTTATCTGGAAAACAGATAACATGTATTCATAGCAAGGAGGAAAAATGAACATTAAGGACATTATTAAGTGTCAATATCATGCATCTCTCGAAATGCTGAAACAGGCAATCGTCAAATGTCCGGAATCCTTATGGAATGACCGGGAATATAAGAACAAATACTGGCATATATCGTATCATGTTCTCTTTTTCACTCATCTGTACTTGCAGGATTCCGAAAAGGACTTTACTCCGTGGACTCAACACAGAGACCAGTACCAATTTCTAGGTCCTCTTCCGTGGCCTCCGCATAAAGAGCCAAGAATCGGAGAGCCGTATAACAAAGAAGATATCCTCGAGTACCTTGAGATATGTCAGGAACAGGTGGAAGAAAAAACTACATCTTTGACTTTGGACGCTGAGTCGGGATTCGAATGGTTACCTTTCAGCAAAATGGAACTCCAGTTGTACAATATCCGCCACGTACAACATCACGCTGGGCAACTCATTGATCGG
>CBDUZQ010000418.1:0-1963 GCA_965371755.1 uncultured bacterium | reverse complement strand
CAATACGAAGATCAGCAAATACTCCAAGGGTATGGGGCAGCGCATCGGTCTGGCGCAGGCGATGATTTCCGATCCGGAGGTGCTGCTATTGGATGAGCCGACCGACGGCGTCGATCCGGTGGGAAAGATAGAGATTCGCAAGGTGCTCGAACGCATCCGCTCCGACGGCAAGTCGATAGTACTCAACAGTCATCTTCTGTCCGAGGTGGAATCGATGGCCGACCGAGTCGCGATCCTTTCCAAGGGTCGGATCATCAAGATCAGCAGCGTCGAGGATCTGACCAGCCGTAAGAGCCAGTACGATATCGAAGCGGACATGGGCAGCAAGTTGGTTGAAATACCGCCTGAGATCGGTAAGACAGTGGTTGTAACGGCGCGCGGTATGACCGTGGAACTGACCAAAAGGGATAACGTCAACTACGTTATCGACCAGCTCCGAATGAAGAAGATACCCATCTACTCGGTCACGCCGGTCAAGGTGAGTTTGGAACAGTCGTTTATCGAGACCATCACCGAAGATGAGGAGTCGCAACCATGAGAGGAATCCTCACCGACTGTATTGCTGAGATGGTGGACCGTAAGGTGCTCTGGATTTATGCAGTGGTGACCGGTATCGGGATACTGAGCGTAGTGGTTTCGCGGTCAATCGAGTTGCAGTTTCAGACCGAGGGTATGGATCTCCAACAGATGAACGAGATGCTCGGCAATCCCCTGATGAAGGGCTACAACTCGTTCATGTATTTCCTGGTCTTTCTTTCGGTCCTTGCGACGGCCGGGCTGGTGCCGAACATGCTGGCTCGGGGACGGGCTGACTTCTATCTTTCCAAGCCACTATCGAGAAAAGCGCTTCTGCTCAACAAAGTATTTGCAGTCTGGGTGGTCTATGGCGCTATCATGGTGTTCGTGATGCTCATCGAATTCGTGGCTGGCGGATTGGTTTACGGGATGTATGACTCCGGCATAGTCTATATCATCCTGACCAACCTGCTGGCGTTTTTCATCTGGTTGAGTGTGACCGCCTTCGCCGGTGTTGTGAGCGGCTCCAGTGCTATGAGTATGATGGCAGCCTTTCTTGTGTGGGTCCTGCAGAAAATACTAGCTTTTCATAACGGCATCAAAGAACTTATAGATGCTCCGATCGTTGAGAAGATCATTGATGGTCTCTACTATATCGTTCCCAAGACGGGGGAGATATCCGACCTGGCTGATAGTCTGGTCGGCGGCAACTCTGTCGACTGGATGCCGCTGTACAGTTCGCTGGCCTTCGCGGCAGTGCTCCTTTACGTGACAATCTACCTATTCAATCGCAAGGACTATTAGCATCCAGAAAAGTCGCCGTGCCGAAATCAACAGCACGGCTCTTTACACGCCGAATCGTTCTGCCTATATTCCGCCAGGATTGTTAACATCGCATGAAGGAGATCGTTGTGACCCCATTTGAGTATCTAAGAAAAACAGAGAAGAAGCGCCTGGATGATCTGTTTCGCTTCCTGAGTTTCCCCTCCGTCTCGGCCAAATTGGAAAATAAGAAAGATATGGTTGCTTGCGCGAAATGGCTCAAAGCGCACCTGGTAGCCATCGGTTTCAAGACTAAAGTCTATCCTACTGCCGGTCATCCGGTGGTCTATGCCGAGTATCTGGTCGACCCGAAGCTCCCGACTATCCTGTACTATGGTCACTATGATGTCCAGCCGCCGGAGCCGCTGGAATTGTGGAAGTCGCCACCCTTCAAGGCCGAGGTGCGAGCCGGCTACATGTATGCGCGCGGCGCCCATGACGACAAAGGGCAGATTTTCGCGCAGATCAAGGGACTGGAAGCGGTACTGAAGGCGACCGGTACGCTGCCGGTGAATGTCAAACTGGTGATTGAAGGAGAAGAGGAGACGCATCCATCGCATTTGCCCGCTTTCATCAAGAAGCATCGTAAGATGCTGAAAGCCGATGTGGTCGTGGTCTCGGACAC
>CBDUZQ010000417.1:0-2007 GCA_965371755.1 uncultured bacterium | reverse complement strand
CGGTGAGACAATGCCGTCCGGATAGGTTGCAGTCTGAATGAAATCCGGAATTACGTTGGCTCCCAAATTCATCGTCCGGTGGTCACGGTCGCGAACAACAAAGTACTCGTCGAACGACGGTTCCATCTTCACCACCAACGCCTTACCGGTGAAGCCGTGGGTCAGCTTGTCGGCGACAGAGGCGGCGCGATCCATCACATTCGGACGTACCGTCTGAGCGGAGAAGTCCGGGATAAAGGGATGGGTGGAGTTCTCATCGATAGTGATATCGTTAATCGTAAGGGGAGCACAACCGGTGTTGGTCAGAAGATCCTCAAGCGGTACATGCAGTGAAGTAGCGGCGCCGAACTCAACGGGCGCCGTTGGCCGATAGGATTGGATCTCCAGACGTGGTCGGTCGGCGCCCTTGCCCAGGACGTAGAGACCGCCATAGAAGTCACTCATGGCGATTCGGTTGTGTCCGACGGCGAAGCTCAAGGCCACACTGTTCGGATAACCTCCAAAGGACACCCGTCGGCGGAAGATAGACTCGCCGTTGTCGGCATTGAGACAGTCGATGAACCCGTGGTGCCCGGCGACAAACAAGCGGTCCGGAGTCCAGTCCACCTCGCACGAAAGGACGGCATCACCCCAGTAGTTGTTGTACTCAGGGCTGTCAAAACTCCACTCGACCGCGCCGCTGTGTTTTCGGAAAGCGAGCACGCGGCCACCGTACAAGGTGTTGACCCAGCCTGACTCACCAATGACATAGAGCGCGGATTGCTCGTCCACTATCGGTGTCCCGCCGGCCGACTGACCGCGGGCCCCTACCGATGGCACCGCGTAGTTCAATGAACCGTTATGCGTGTAGATGGCGTAGAGGACGCCGTCGCCCGGGTGGTAGGGCGCGGCAATGTCGGAGTTGACATACAACATACCCCATTGCTCGGTGCAGCCGCCGGGGAAACCCTCGCCGAGCTGCGGACCCTGCGGGAATATGTTGTTGGCCTGGAGACCGTCGGTGGCTGAGAGCTGCCAGTTGATAGCGCCGGTAGCGGCGTCGATCGACCAGACATCACCTTCCACCGATCCCGGAAAGGAGTTATAGAACAGCGAGGTTCCATCGGTCGCACCGGACTTGCCGATTGGCTGGCCGACATTGATCGGGTTGACGGGCCAGCCAGCGTAAAGATTACCGGTGGCCGCTTCGGCGGCTACGATAGCGCCATCGTCGGTGCCCCAGAACAAAACCTCAGTGCCGGCGATGTCCAGGGTGATGAACGAGCCGAAACGGGTCTGTCCGAATTGGCCGGCGACTCCTACCGTGGTGATATCACGACTCCAGATCATGGCGCCGGTTTGGAAGTCCCAGCAACTGATTGATTGCTGGTCACCGCCCGTGAGGAACATGACCTGGGTCGGGGTCCCGCCGATGTCGATGGTGGTGATATGCGGGGTACAGCGAATCTGGTTACCCAGTGGGAAGCCACTGACAGTGTATTGGAGCAAACCGTTAGTAATGTTGAATACTCGGACTTCGTTATCCCAGGCGCAGGCGATCTTGTGATCCGCGATAGCCGGTCCGGTGAACCAGATAGAGTTGGTTGTATGCACGTAGGACCACTGCACCGTCAGGTCACACTGGGCGTCGGAAAAGCCCACCAACGACCGACCGGTGCGTTGCTGATTACCCTGGTGCGTGGGCCACTCTTCGTTTTCCGGCGTGTCGCTGCACCATGATGGGGGTGGCGGCTGGTCACAGCATTGGCGCGCCTTGGCCACAAAGGCGATGTCACAGGGAAGGCCGCTCCAGTCGTTGCACAGCCAACTCCACATGCCGCTAAAGAACTCGGCGGCCCCGTAATCCATGCCTCCCCCGCCGAAGTCGGTCATGGTGCGAATCCCCTCCTCCGGAGTCGGCGCGAACGACTCGATGGCTATCCAGTAATACTGCGGAACGATGATGTTCTGCGGGCCGAAGTCCACGGTTGTCCATCCAGGGAACATCACGTAATCGGCCGGAGTCAG
>CBDUZQ010000416.1:0-2031 GCA_965371755.1 uncultured bacterium | reverse complement strand
GATGCGGATGGGCATTCCTTATGAATCCTCGGAGGCCTACGCCTGGTGTAGTGCTTTGAGTTCGATGCTGAGCGGGCAGGCCTACCTGACCTCGGCTGAGATGGCCAGGGAACTCGGACCGTTCAGCGCTTACTACCGCAACCGCGACATCATGCTGCGAGTGATTCGCAATCATCGCCGGGCGGCCTACAACGCCGACCCATCGGAATATGAAGGCCTGACCGTAAAGCCGTCCGGCATCAACCCGGCCTATCTGCCGGAGTCAGTCGTGGAGGCAGCCCGGGTGGTTTGGGATCAGGCGTTGGAGCAAGGTGAGATTTATGGTTTCCGCAACGCCCAGTCCACAACGGTAGCGCCGACCGGCACCATCGGCCTGGTTATGGATTGCGACACTACCGGTATCGAACCCGACTACGCGCTGGTGAAATTCAAGAAGCTGGCCGGTGGTGGTTATTTCAAGATTATCAATAGTTCCGTCCCGGTGGCGCTGCGGCGGCTCGGATACTCAGCGACTGAGACCAAGGATATCATTACGCATGCCACCGGTCACAAGACGCTTCGGCAGGCGCCTTTTATCAACCACGAATCGCTCAAGGCCAAGGGGTTCGGCGATGAGGAGTTGGACAAGTTAGAGCAAACGCTTGCTGATGTCTTCGAGATAACGTTCGCCTTTAACCGTCATACCCTGGGTGATGAGTTCCTGATCGACACCCTCGGTTTGTCGGAAGGCGCCCCCGATGCCTGGGATTTCAATCTCCTGCGCGAACTTGGCTTCACCAAAGATCAGATCGAGTCGGCCAACGAGTATTGCTGCGGCACCATGACACTCGAGGGCGCGCCGCATATTAAGGACGAGCACCTGCCGATTTTTGACTGCGCCAGTCGTTGCGGCAAAACCGGTGTTCGATTTATCAGCTATGAGGCACACATTCGGATGATGGGCGCGGCGCAGCCGTTTATCGCAGGCGCTATTTCCAAGACCATTAACATGCCGTCCGAGGCTACTATCGACGACGTTAAGAAGGCGTACCATCTGGCCTGGGAGACGATGAACAAGTCTATAGCCATCTACCGCGATGGTTCCAAGTTGAGCCAGCCGCTCTCGGCATCGCTGCTCGATGAGGATGAAGAGGAACAGCCGGAGACGCTGTCGGTGGGTCAAATAGCCGAACAGGCCGCGCGCAAAGTGGTCTATCGGTATATTGCCAAACGGCGCAAACTGCCCAACCGACGTGGCGGCTACACTCAGAAAGCGGTGGTTGGCGGACACAAGATCTATCTGCGCACCGGGGAGTATACCGACGGCTGCCTGGGTGAGATCTTTCTGGACATGCACCGCGAGGGTGCGGCCTTTCGTTCGCTGATGAACAGTTTTGCCATCGCTATCTCGCTTGGCCTTCAGCACGGAGTGCCGCTGGAGGAATTCGTCGACGCTTTCCTGTTCAGTCGTTTTGAACCGAACGGACTGGTGCGCGGCAACAAGTCGATCAAGATGTCAACTTCTATCATTGACTACATATTCCGTGAACTGGCAATAAGCTACCTTGGACGTAATGACCTGGTGCATGTCTCTGAAGAAGACCTGCGCGGGGACACCCTGGGTGATCCGAAGGATGGGTCAGTCGAATTCGAAGAAGAAGAGACAGCCGATCCTTCGATCACGGGAATGGTGACGACCGGAAGTCGCACCGCCCAGGATATCCACACCGCCCACTTGCGAGTCCGTCCGGGCGACTCCGACAACGGTGGTAACGGGAATGGCCAAGGTAAGCAGGGACATCAAGGAGGAGGTAAGGCCGATGGTAAGCCGCTGGAGAATCAGGCTTCAGAGACGGCAACTGAAGAAGCGGAGGCTGTGCTTGAGTACGTTGCCGCGGCGGGGTCGACGACTGCCGACGAAGGCAGCCACAGACTCCACCACGCCATCAGAGCAGCAAGGATAAAGGGATATGAGGGAGACATGTGCGGTGAGTGCGGACAGTTCACGATGGTTCGCAACGGCACCTGTCTCAAGTGTGAAACCTGCGGCGC
>CBDUZQ010000415.1:0-2059 GCA_965371755.1 uncultured bacterium | reverse complement strand
GTCCACCGGTTCCATAGTCATTTTGTGCGCTCAGGATGACGGATCGGTCTTGAGCGTCAGGCCGAGTTCCTCCAACTGCTGCGGGTCGATTTCCGACGGCGCCCCGTCCATCAATGATAGGGCATTGGTCGTCTTGGGGAAAGCGATAACATCGCGGATCGATTCGGTACCGCACATCAGTGACACCACCCGATCAAGACCCGGGGCCAAACCGGCGTGGGGGGGCGCACCGTATTCCAGCGCCCTTAGCAGAAATCCAAACATGCGCTCGGCCCGCTGGTTATCAATGCCGAGGATTTCGAGGATCTTCTCCTGCAAACCTCGGCGGTTTATCCGTTGTCCACCAGACGCTATCTCCCAGCCGTTCACCACTAAGTCATACTGCTGTGCCCGCACCCGCCGCCAGGGATGGCCGAGGTCACTTAGCGGGATATCGGTGCGGAAACCTTCGTCAATCAGGGGGAGATCCTCTTCCATCGGATATGATACGATATTGTGCATGGCCTGAAGTCGGTCGTTCTCAGCGTCGTACTCAAAGAGCGGGAACTCGTTCACCCAGAGGAACTGCCACTCACCCTGACGGGCCAGATCATGTTTGCGACCAAGGAACAGCCGCAACTGGCCGAGTATTTCCTCCGTTTTCATCTTTGCATCGGAGACTATGAACAGAGCGTCACCTTTCCGGGCGCCGGCCTCGTCCACCAACCTGGCGATCGTTTCATCACCAAGGAACTTGGCAATCGGTGACTTGTCTTTGTCGGTCGTTCGAAGAATCCAGGCCAGCCCGCCCGCGCCGTAGGTACGAGCATGTGCGGTCAATTCGTCAAGGTGTTTGCGGGAATAGCCGGCGCCGTCCTTCAGGACAATTCCCTTCACCACGCCGCCCTTCTTGATGTTGTCAGCAAACACCTTGAAACCACAGTCGGCGACCGTCTCAGTGAGATCGACAAGTTCCATATCGAAGCGCAAATCCGGTTTGTCGATACCCCATCGGTTCATCACCTCTTCATAGCTGTAGTGCGCAAAAGGTATCTCGAGCTTTACATTTAGAACCTTCTGAAACAGGTCGGTCATCATCCCCTCGGCAACCTCGAACACATCATCAGGAGTAACGTAGGACATCTCCATGTCGATTTGCGTGTGTTCAGGCTGACGATCACTGCGCAGGTCTTCATCGCGCAGGCATCGCGCCAACTGGAAGTACTTGTCGAAACCGGCCACCATGAGAAGCTGCTTCAACAATTGCGGCGACTGGGGCAGAGCGTAGAAGCGCCCCTTTGAAACCCGACTCGGCACCACATAGTCGCGCGCTCCTTCGGGTGTGGACCGCATCAGCATTGGCGTCTCGATCTCATAGAAACCCTGTCCGCTGAGGTAGTTGCGGACAGTCATGGTAACCTCATGCCGCAGTCTCATCTTTTGCTGAAGAGGGTTGCGCCGAAGGTCCAGGTAGCGGTACTCCAGACGAAGCTGTTCGTGGGCATTGCATTCATCGGCGATTTCAAAGGGCGGTGTTTTCGATTCGGCCAGTATATGGAATCGCTCGACGACTATTTCGATTTCACCCGTGGGCATTTTCTGATTCACCGTGCCGTCGGGGCGGCTGCCTACCTTGCCGATGACCGCCACCACAAACTCGTGTCGGGAACGATTAGCCTCGGCCAGCATGTCCGGATCGAAGGTCTCAGGGTTGATAACAATCTGGGTAAGACCGTACCGGTCGCGCAGATCCATAAAGAACAGACCGCCCAGGTTGCGGTAGCTGTTCACCCAGCCGTTGAGGCGAACATCCCGACCGACGTCGGACGATCTCAATTCACCACAGGTGTGTGTACGCTTCAGTTCAGAAAATGGGGGCATCAAACCTCTTTATCTCGTTGCCACTACCTATTATCGGCACATTTATGCGAACGTTAAGAGGGGCTGTCTCACCCTCTGCTGCGGATTAATGTAAAGCCTTGGACTGATCAAGTCAAGCGCGGTCCCGTCAATCTGAAACGGAGGAGTTCTGCCGCCCACAGGGCTGCAAGATCGCGGTCAATGGTAGTCATCCCAGGCC
>CBDUZQ010000414.1:0-2060 GCA_965371755.1 uncultured bacterium | reverse complement strand
GGCGAGTTCCTTATGGCCGGTGTCGTGCTGGATCATGTCAGGAGCACATTCGGTGAGATTGTCGTCTGGACCTCCGACCAACCTGAGATGGTCAAGAAACTTCACGCCTTCGCCCAGCGCAGCATCGATGAGTGCGCCAAGATGGAGGCGAAGAAGGCCGAGTAATTTAGTCGCGGCATCTTTCCTACCGACAGGCCGGCGGCTCGGGTCCACCTATGTACAAGTAGTCGACCAGGTAAACGGCATCAGAAATGTCAATCTTATCAAAGCCGTTCACATTTGCCTCTTCAAGATTCGGTGGCTCAGAACCGCTTTTGAACATGAAATCTACCAGCCACACGAGATCCCAAAGGGTGATCAGCCCGGCCTCGTCATGATCGACGTTGCCTCGGACAAGACACTCGGCCAGTAACAGGTTGAAAGGATATATGCCGGTGAACGCCGTCTCACCGACCGGTTTGACCCGCCAGTAGTACAGATCGGCAACCGCGGTGTCCAGCGGAGGCGCTTCAAACTGACTGCCGGTGGTTGTTTCACTGAGCAGCAGGTCGTTAAACAGGATGTCGGTAGCCAACTGGAAGTTGAAACTGCCGCTGCCTTCCCACTGGAACGTCAAGTAGGATCGATAGACATAGGCCCCCGGCGGCGGATATGTCGGTGAGACGCTGGTCGGGTACAAGGCGAACTCGTATCCATCGTCCGACATCGGCGCCTGATCGGCAAACCGATATGGGTATCCACCAATGGTTAATTCGAGTGAAAACGTCTGCCCTGCCTTGGTCGCATCCGGCTTGGGCTGCACACTTATGGCATAGGTCCCCTGTTCAATAGCACCCACCGTGATGCCGTCGTCCAGAATGGCGTTCAGGTTAACGTTTCGGCGGTAATACTCACCGGACGAAACGGAGCTTCGCACCTTATTGACAACCTGCCCACTCGGCGTGCGAAGTTCAATTTCCGCGTTGTCCAACGCCGAAACCACAATCGGCATAGCCTCGAATCCGTGTGGATCGAGTTGGTTGCGAAAGACAATCAGGGACGCCTCTTGCTGTGCGCGCACCGCCGCGACTATGATATCGAGATCGCCGTCGAGGTCGGCATCAAAACAATCCAATCGCATCGGATTGTACGGTTGGACGGCGTATCTTAGCTCATTCGTGAAGGTGCCGTCGCCGTTCCCGAACAGAATAGCACAGTAATATTCACTCCCGTTGATATAGACGATATCGAGATCGCCGTCATTGTTAAAGTCACCGGCGCGGTTGGCCATGACGTGGCCCAACGGAGAGCGAACGATACGCTGCTGGAAAGTCCCGTCGCCGTTTCCAAGATAGACCACAACCTCGCTGGAGGTGCCATAAGTCGACGGCGTGGCCAAACAGAGATCGAAGATGTTATCGTTGTTGAAGTCGGAACCAGCATTGGTGATCTCAATGTCAAGCGAACCATAGGTCTGGCTGTGAAATTCAATAAACTCAAACCCACCGGTGCCGTCACTCTTGAATATTCTTAGCCCGCTTTCGGTTCCGACAGCCAGATCGTCCAACCCATCGCCGTCAAAATCAGCGCTGTTGACCGAGGTGGCCACCTCCCCCAGATCGAAGTAGGTTGGCGGCATGAATACCGGGTCTTCGTTTCCCGCACACATCCAAACCCCGTCGCCTCCGACAAAAACGTAATCCAGGTATTGATCTCGTGTGAATTCACCGAGGATTGCGCCGCGCGAGGCGGCGGTGGGAAGACCGGCGCTATCGTACCAGAATCCGTTGTCACCATCACTGTAGAAGACATGTAGGCTCGGCGGCATACTGCTGATTATTGCAACATCGGGGTAATCATCGTTGTTGAGGTATCCCATAACCGGATTCCTGAATGGACGACCCCGGTGATAGCTATAAACGTTACTGAGAGTCATATTGGCATCCAGGTCGAACAACCATGCTGTAATCTCAGTGATCAAACCGCTGGAGCAGATGAACAGTTCCGGTTCGGCATCATCGTCGGCGTTGCCGTGAGTCAAGGCTATGGTCCCAGGCGCGTCGGCGGTTTCGACTTGGTGA
>CBDUZQ010000413.1:0-2095 GCA_965371755.1 uncultured bacterium | reverse complement strand
TAAATACCCCCGGCAGGAATCGAACCTGCGGCCCTCGGTTTAGGAAACCGATGCTCTATCCAACTGAGCTACGGGGGCGTGGCAAGCAGGCAAACCCTGTCTACAGAGCCAGCCTGGGTTTCTTCTTCACAAGGCAAATGTACGAAAGTGCACTCGTTTGTGCAAACAGTAACTACTCCGAATCGTACGACACCAAGCAGTTGACATCATAGTCAGCCAGTTTCTCGCGCCAGGGGAGAAACGACAAATCGATCACCACCGAGATACCGACCACTTCAGCCGACAACTGCTCGACCATTTTGCAGACCGCCTGGAGAGTCCCGCCGGTTGCTATCAGGTCATCGACGATCAGCACCCGCTCACCCTTGAGGACCGCGTCCTCGTGGACCTCAAGACTGTCGGTGCCATACTCCAGCGCGTATTCGACGCTGACGGTCTTGTAGGGCAGTTTCCCTTTTTTGCGAGCCAGGGCCAGCGAAGCCTCTAACCGGTCGGCCAATGCAGCACCAAAGAGAAACCCGCGCGATTCGACCGCCAGGATTTTATCGGCTTGCTTCGATCGTGCGAATTCCTCCATAGCTTCCAGCGCCAATGTGAACCCGGCAGGATCCTGAAGCAGCGTAGTGATATCATAAAAGTTGATCCCCGGCCTGGGGAAATCGGGAACGCTTCGAATATACTTTTTGAGTGCATCTTTGCGCGATAGCATCAGTACCCCATCTCGATCTTGAATTCGGATGTCTCCCCTGAGAAACTCCGCCACTCGACGTTCACATCACTGACCGACGAGGCGGACGGTCCTATTTTCAGTTCAACTATGAACACTTCAATTGCCGAACGATCACCCTCGGCCAGAACCAACACCGAACCATCGGGCTGATTCTTCACCCATCCAGTGATTCCCAGGTCATTCGCTTTGCGATAGCAGAAATATCGATACCCGACACCTTGCACCATGCCGGAAACTCGGAGCTCAGCCCCAACTGAACTCAATCCTTCCCTCCGTCCTCCCCATCTCCGACGGCCAGCTTCATGGCCAACTCAGCAGCCTCCAGCGGCGAGTCGACCTGATGGATCTCTTCGGATAACCTCCAGGCCTTGATGGACACAACCGGTTTCCTGGCGTGCAGGGCAAAAGCCATCTCCGTCAACGTCCCGAACTTGCCGGGAAACGCCACTATGGCATCAGCTGCGCGCACTACCATAATGTTTCTGGCCTCACCAAAACCGGTTGGGATTACGAAATCGATAAACTCGTTGGCATCTTCTTTCTGGTCGGTCGGCAGAATGCCGATAGTGACACCGCCGGCTTCTCGGGCACCTCGAGCGGCTCCCTCCATAATACCGCCCAATCCCCCGCACACGATGATGCCGCCCTCCTCCGCCACGTATTTGCCAACTTCAAAAGCCATATCACGCAGCTTCTTTGAGCATTTCCCAGCCCCGATAACAGCTATCACTGGCTTCCTTGCAGATGACATTAAGTTGATCCTTTCACCCTCGGTTCGATATAAGGTAATTACCGCCACAGAGGAGACACTTGCTCTCCGCAGCCATTTCAAGTAAGATTATCGGGGCGACTGGATTTGAACCAGCGACCTCTTAGTCCCGAACCAAGCGCGCTACCAACCTGCGCCACGCCCCGATTACAATCACTTAGAAAGGTCAAAATAGGTCATTTACATGGCTTGTCAATGATTTTGTACAACAGATTTCAGCCGAGATATCGCACCCGAAAACGCAACTTTTGCGGCGAATGCGCACAATTCGGCATATGGGCCAAGCTGGCCAACGCGAAATCTGCGGATCACAGCTTAATACGGCTATCCTTGAGTCGAGTCAGAACATCGGCGTCGGTGAAGTTCAGTCGCGTCGGCGTGATCGAGACCACCCCGCGACTGACCGCTTCGAAATCCGACCCGCGAGTCATCTTCCATTGCGGTCGACCACCTATCCAGTAGTATGGTTTACCCCGTGGATCGGTTTTGCGAATGACGATGTCTTTGTACCGTCGCGAACCGAGGGTAGTGAATTCGAAAGAGCGATACGCCTGGCCGATGTCCAGGGGCAGATTGACGTTGAGGAATGTTGAAGG
>CBDUZQ010000412.1:0-2102 GCA_965371755.1 uncultured bacterium | reverse complement strand
GGATTCTCCGATAGCATCGAGTTGCTTGTCAGTCAGGTTGCGCGCGGAACCGCACAAAGCATGAGCCGCGCTGTGCGAAACAATCAACGGCGCGTTGGTGATCGACGCCACATCCCAGAACCCTTTTTCATTGAGGTGCGCCAAATCAAGCATGATACCAAGGCGGTTACACTCGCGCACAAGCTCCCTGCCGACATCGGTGAGGCCGGGACCGATATCCGGCGATGAGGGATACCTGAACAGCACGCCGCACCCGAAAGCATTGGGACGACTCCAGCAGATACCCAGCGAGCGCAGACCGCGGTCATAATACTGTTGCAGGTTGCTTAGATTAGAGGCGATCATCTCGGCACCCTCGAAGTGCAGCACGACTGCCAGCACGCTGTTGGCGAAACACTCTCTGATCTCGTCGGTAGAGCGCGCAAGTTGCATTTGACCCTGCGATTGATCGATCAGGTTGAACAGGCTCGTCGTTAGCTTCTCGGTCGTATCACGAGCGGTGTCGAAATCAACGGGCGCTGCCGCCTTAACATCGTAGCCATTATCGGTGAGCGTTACGTCCTCTTTCGGTGGACCTTTGAGCCAATCTTCGTTGGTGACGAAGACGGCGAACAAACCGCCACCGAATCCGCCGGCTCTGGCTCGCGGCAGATCGATGTGACCTTTGTCGCTCTGCTTGAAGAACGAACGTCCCCCTCCGCGCTCAGGGTAGTAGAGGTTCATGACGGTGTCGTTGTGACCGTCGAAGATAAATGGGTTCGGCGCCGCAGCTATTTCTTTTTCACTTTCTGTTTGCACAGCACGCTGTAGAACTCATTGAAAACAAGTTCCTTCGGTTCAACGCTGAAGGGTCCTAATTGGAAGGTGTCGTGCACACCTTCTATCGGTTCACGGAAAAAATAGGAGCGTCCATCGACCCCCACAACCCGCATAACCACCGGCATCCTGAATCCGGCATCGACATCTCGAGTCAATACTTCGCCATCGATATAGTACCCGTCGTCCTTATTGATAACACTGTACTCCACGCGGTAGTCGGGAAAGCCGCGGCCGTAAAGCCAGTGCTTGAAGAACCAGTCCAGCGGTTCGCCATAGTGCTTTTCGGCCAGTTTAACAATGTCGTCGTTGGTGAAAGTTTTCATGTTGGTAGTCAGCGCCAACTCGTGCATGAACTTCATGAAAGCACGGTCCGAACCAGTCTCAATATCGTACACAAGCAAACGCAGCATGTGCAACACCCACAGGCCCTTGTTCGACCGGATCTCTGTTTTGGCGCGACTGCCGACGGCCAGCGGTAAATCCCGCTTGAGGTCATCGGTGCGATAGACGGAGTCACGTCGGTGTAGTAGATGGGAGTAGCCGGTGGAACCGAGGGCATCCTGGAGAAACAAGACGGCGGCATACTCCGGGGCGGCTTCGGTGATCCACGTTTCACGATCAGTAGCCGGACGCATCAGGGAACCGAACCACTGTCGCGCCGCCTGCCGTCCGGCCACGGAGTGAAAACCGCCCAGAGCATGCATGGAGCCCTCGGTAACACATGCGATCTGCGGTATGCACAAGATACCGGGCATGCTATAGGTTCCTGCCGGGCCGACATACATCGAAAACGCCCCGATCGGCGGACCAAACTGCGAGGCCATGTAGTTGAATGCTTGTGTCGAAACTTCCCGGTACATCTTATGAGGGATAAAACAGTCCGAGTACTTTTTGTCCATCAGTTCCCAATCCAGGAAGTTGAGTGACAGGCCGATGTCGGAAGGGATCACTACGGTGTCAAGACCCGAAGCATAGCATTGGTAAAAGAACTTGCGGTACAGGTTCTGCGGCGTAACACTAAACGTCTGCCGCCGGCCATTCAGCTTTTCCACCGGGCCGATGCCGGGCATGAAGTAGTCGTAGCCCTTGGGCGTTATGAAGGTGAAAGCGTGCGGTGTGACCTGAGGGTCCTCCACCCAGGGCATAGCATGATCGAACTGCTTGCCGTGATACCACAGGGTAAACGTCATGGTATCGCCCTGGTGACGATAGTGCGGCAAGGCCAGACCGATAAAGGAAAAGTCATTGCGACGACGGTAGTCCAGAGGTTGACCGTCGTAATA
>CBDUZQ010000411.1:0-2130 GCA_965371755.1 uncultured bacterium | reverse complement strand
GGTTGACTTGAACGACTCCACCAACTGGTGCGGCAGCTTCTTGATAAAGCCGACCGTGTCCGAAATCACGATCCGACAAGGATAGCGGGTGATCATCTGGCGGGTGGTCGAATCGAGTGTAGTAAAGAGCATGTCGGCGGTGGTGACGTTGGCTCGCGTGAGCACGTTAAAAAGGGTCGACTTCCCGGCGTTGGTATAGCCGACCAGGGCAATCTTGAACATCGCCTGTCTCCCCTTGCGCTGTACCGAGCGCTGACGGTCCAGCTTTTTCAGGAGTGCCTTGAGGTTGGCAATTCGCGTTCGCACCCGGCGGCGATCGATCTCAAGCTGTGTTTCGCCCGGCCCCTTGGCCCCGATACCGCCATACTGCCGCGAAAAATGTACCCAGGCGCCGGTCAGCCGAGGCAATGTGTACTGGAGTTGGGCCAGTTCCACCTGAAGGCGGGAGGCGCGGCTGCGGGCGCGGCTGGCGAAGATGTCCAGAATCAGAATCGGTCGGTCGACCACCTTGGCCCCAAGGGCATCTTCGAGGTTGCGCTGTTGAGCCGGGCTGAGGGTGTCATCGAAGATGACGCAGTTAGCGCCGTCGGCCTGCAACTGCTCCTTGAGTTCGGCCACTAGGCCCTTTCCGATAAACGTGGCCGGATCCGGTCGCGCTCGAGTCTGAATACGTTTGGCTACGACCGTTGCCCCTGCGGTCAGACTGAGGCGACCCAATTCAGCAAGGGAAGCATCCACCTCGGCGCGTTGCCGGGAGTCCGCCGCTCGGCCAACCAATATGGCTTTTTCGGTTTCTATCTTGCTGTAATCAATGGCCATCCTCTAAATATAGGGGACGAGCGCCGGATTTCAAGGAGATTCATACTCTATCCAACTGTCTCAGGCAATGCCTTTCAGTCAAACCTAGTGTGAAAAGCAACGGTCATCATCCGATAACAACAGTATGCCGCCTATCGAGAAAACTGTTGTCACCGAAGGTCACCTGATCGACTCGGGATTGATGCGTCAGATTTTCGACACCATCGTCGCCGACAATGGTGAGTTCGAGATTGTCGATTTCAAAATCGGGCGCACCAACGACGAATTCTCAACCGCTCGCCTGAAAATCAACACGCCGGACCCGGCGGCGATGAACACCATTTTACTGAAACTGTCCGCTCTCGGATGCATGGTTGACGATGAAGACGAGGTCCGCCTGGGTATAGCGCCCACGGACGGTGTCGTCCCGCCCGATTTCTACAGCACCACCAACCAGGAGACGATGATACGCCGCAACGAGCACTGGATACCTGTCGAAAAACTGCGCATGGATGGCGTGATCGTTCTCGATAGTGAACGAGCGGTCGTGAAGAAATTCCGGGATGTCAAGAAGGGCGAGAAGGTCGTGCTCGGCCTGTCCGGGATCAAAGTGAAGCCGGAGTTCGCCCGACGCGACCGGGATGATTTCGGCTTCATGTCCGGCGAGGTCTCGACCGAGCGTAAGGTGCGATTGGCCGTGGACCGAGTGGCTGAAATAATCCGAAGGAACAACAAAATGCTGGCGGTGGTGGCCGGACCGGTGGTAGTACACACCGGCGGCGCGGTTGACCTGGCCCGGCTGGTCCGGCATGGATATATCCAGGTACTGCTGGCGGGGAATGCGCTGGCCGTACATGATATCGAAGCGGCCTTGTTGGGAACATCGTTGGGGATCGATCTGAAAACCGGCCGACCGGTCGAGATGGGCCACCGCAACCACCTTCGCGCCATCAACGAGGTGCGCCGGGCGGGTTCGATTGCGGCCCTGGTCGCCGAAGGCAGGCTCACTTCGGGCGTCATGTACGAGACGATCAAGGCGTCCGTGCCCTTTTCGCTGGCCGGGTCTTTGCGCGACGATGGCCCGTTGCCGGACACCATCACCGACATGAACCGCGCCCAGGAGGATCACGCTCGCCTGCTGGAGGGGGTCGATGTGGTGTTGATGCTGTCGTCGATGCTGCACTCAATCGCTGTCGGCAATATGCTTCCGGCGCGCGTGCTTACTGTTTGCATCGACATCAATCCGTCCGTAGTCACCAAGCTCAAGGACCGTGGCTCTCTGCAAACGATCGGCGTCGTCACCGACGTCGGGCTGTTTTTGCATTTGCTGGC
>CBDUZQ010000410.1:0-2134 GCA_965371755.1 uncultured bacterium | reverse complement strand
ACCGGTTAATCTTCCAACAGGGTTCGGAGTACAACGATGACAACGATGTCGAGTGTATGAACAACGATGACCGCTATGGTGGCATCTCTCTCGTGCAGATTATGGGTGAAGGTGAAATGCCGAGTGAGCAATTCTATGGAGCCTACACTGCCGACAACGCAACTCAGGTCTATCCTTTCGGAGGCCTTGAGGACGACTCTGTATGGAAGTATATGGGAACTATCGAGGGCCTGGGCCTGTCCGATTCGATGAATACTGATCTCCATACGGTTATGACTTACCGTTTTGGGTATACTCTCGCTACGGGTGACACTCTCGACATCACGTCGGTATTGGCGACTTCAATGGGGGGCTATGCCGACTTTGTTGCAGCCGTTCAGGCTGGGCATCAATGGAGCCACGATCACATACTGCCACACTTTAGTTGCTGCGTCGGAATGAGAGGGAATATCGATTATGATCCGGGCGATGCTCTGGATATTTCAGATTTGGTGTATTTGGTTGATTATATGTTCACCGGTGGTCCCGAGCCTCCCTGTTTCGAAGAAGCGGATGTGAACGGAGATGGTAGTATTGACATCGAAGATTTGGTCTGTATTGTGGACGGGATGTTCCTGGGACTTGGCTGGGACTGCATTGCCGATTGCCCGCCGCCGGAGGAACCGTGATACTAGGAGCGATGATTTATCCGGGCTGCAGGAAGTTGCCCCGGTTAACCGATATAAGAACGAGGCACCCTACGTCGTAATTGGCTTGAGGAGGACATCGTGACCGTAAAACATCTTGTGATTAATGGCCTGCTGGTCGCTCTGATGACCACCTCAGCTTTCGGAGCGCGCCAGGCTGTAACGATACAGAAATCACTATCGCCGGCGGCCAAGAGCGCCGAAGCGGTACTGTTGATGGACGACCATCAGCCGGAGGAGGCGCCGGTGGGATATCAACGTATGTCACTTGGCAGCGCGTCGAGTACTTCGATAGCGCCCGGTGTGGTCGTCGGCTACACTTGGTACGACCAGATGCATAATGGCACCATGGGTCGTATGATCGACTGGGGTATTAACGCCGAGTATGGTTTTCGCGTGCACATGTCATGGATGTACCTCCCGCAACCTGTCAGAGACAATCGCAAGTTCGCTTACAATGCCTATGACGCTGCGGGCGACTCTCTGCTTGGGATGGACACAATTCAGAGTGACGATGAGTACGCCGGCTATCTGGTGTTGGACGTGACCAACGAAAACCGTGCCGTCATCTGCGGCCAGAATCGCCTTCCCGGGAATAACTACGCTCGACCATACACTTATTGGTGGCCGTGGGTGGAATGGGTGCCTGTGCCGGATTCGCTGTGTACGTATGCCGGCCCGGAGGGGCAGAGTATTGCATGGCCCAAGTTTCGCTATCAGGATGTACCGGGCCAGACACCGGTGCTGCACATTATCGCAGCGCAATCGATATATCCCATTCAGCCGGAAGCCATATACTACTTTCGAAAAGTCGGTGTAGGTATCACCGGTGATTGGGATTACCCACCATACGTCATTGATACCATCCCGCTCGCCACGCATGACTTGATCTGTTCCAATACCGGCGGTAAAGTTGCACTGGCATGGATAGCCAACCTGCCCGAGCCCGGCGATTGTGATACCTGCTCAAGCAATACTGGTTTGCAGTGGTATCAAATAGATAATGACCTCTACTACCAAGTTTCGTACGACTATGGCGCGTCGTTCGAACCGCGTGTGAATCTTACCAGGAATGTCGACGGTGAGGAAGGCTATCGGCCGAACTACGATCTGTCCACGCTCATAGATTCTGACAACAACCTGCACCTGGCCTGGAACGCCCGATACTGGCCGGCTGATGCTAACTCTGGCGGATATTCCGGGCTGGTGCGGTGCATGATGTTTCACTGGTCCGAGGGTATCGGCACCGGCGGTTTCGACGGTAATGGCGACCCTATTTTCACAATCGCAGCCGATCTCACTTGGGATCAAACCATCTGCAACGGCGGCGTCTGGCAGCTTAACGGCTCCAAGATGTCGATCTCAGAGTGTGACGGCAAGCTATACTATCTGTGGACACAGTTTAACGATATCCCGAACGGAGTAGAAGACGATTGCCACGAGCGGGC
>CBDUZQ010000409.1:0-2148 GCA_965371755.1 uncultured bacterium | reverse complement strand
GTAGGTCAGGACCCCTTGGTGGTCCTGAAGATTGTCAGGAGCGCTAAGGGCTCCTGACCTACTGTGCTGCCGGAACACCTGCGGGTTATTATGCGGAGATATCGCGCGCGCAGCGCGAAGAACAGGCTTGCCTGTCAGCAGCCGAGGGTTTCGAACGCTTGTGGCAGGAAGTCGATCAGGTCGCCGGCAATGACGCTGCGCTCGGTCAATTCATCGGCGGCCAGGTCACCGGCCAGTCCGTGAACATAAACGCCGCACACGGCGGCATCGATAGCACTCATTCCCTGCGCCAGAAAGGATCCGACAACCCCGGTCAGGACATCGCCCGAACCGCCGGTGGCCATGCCGCTGTTGCCGGTCGGGTTGAGGTAACAGTTCCCTTGTGCATCGGCGACAATCGTCGGGCTGCCTTTGAGGACCAGAACCAGGTTGTTCACAGTTGCAAAGCTTCGTGCAGTTTCGATCCGTTCCTGGATATCGGTCGGCACCGGTGCGCCATCGGTAAGTCGCGCAAATTCGCCGGGATGCGGCGTCAGCACCAATGGCGCTTCTGTTTTGGCAAGGAGGTCAGTGTGACCGACGAAGGCGTTGAGTCCATCGGCATCAATGACCATGGGTCGATCCAGTGTCGAGACGAATCTTCGGACCAGTTCACTGGTTTCATGATGCTTGCCGATTCCGGGACCGATAGCAACGGCGTCATGCTCAGCCGCCAGCTTGCGCACCTCACCCAGCCCGCGCAGAGCCAGAACGCCTTTCTTGGCCACGTCGGGAAGTGGACAGGACGTGGCCTCCATGACCAATGACGCAATCACCGGCAGAGTCGCGCGGGGGCAACCGATCTTGACCAGGCCGCACCCGGATCGTAGCGCGCTCTTGGCGGCCATGGCGGCCGCGCCGGTCATGCCGGTGGAGCCGGCCAGCGTAAACAGTATTCCGAAGTCGCCTTTGTGTCCGTCCGGTTTGCGCATGGGGATTCGCGCCGCCGCCAGTTCCGGCGTAATGAGGTCGACCTTGAGATCAAAACCGGCCACCACGCCATCGGGAACTCCAATTGGTACCGTCACTACCGCCCCGGCCAGCTCGCGTCCCGGCGAGACGTAGAGGCCAAACTTCGGGAGAGCCAGCGTGAACGTGTAGTCGGCCTGGACCACTGCGCCCTCGTGCGTCCCGGTGTCGGCGTTTAGTCCGGAGGGCATGTCGACCGCAATCGTGTGCTGCCGTTGACGGTTGATATACTCGATAAGCTCGGCGCTCAGACCGCGCGGCGCACCGGCGAAACCGGTCCCAAAAACGGCGTCGATAATGTAGTCGCTGTCGAGTTCGCCCGGCAGATTGTCGATAGCCTTGATTTCACGCAGGTCGATACCCAACTCGGCGGCCCGGTCGAAGTTGAGCCGCGCGTCGGGTGACAGCTTTTCGAGAGGTCCGAGAAAGTAAATGGTGACTTTGGCTCCGGCCTGAAAGAGGTAGCGCCCCACGACGTATCCATCGCCTCCGTTATTGCCTTTGCCACAAAAGACTGTCACCGTCTCACCGGAGGCGGTGTCGATCACAAACGCCGTCAGTTTTTGCGCAATACCGCGCCCGGCGTTTTCCATCAACTCCGGTCCGGGGATACCGCGATTATCGATAGTCTCGCGGTCGATCAGGCGCATTCGCTCGGCTGTGACGAGCTTCATGAATCATCCTTGATTCTTATTTGCGGCTCCTAGTAGCGACCCGTTTGGTTCGGGTCGCTTTCTTTGAGGCCGCCTTTTCCAAAGCAAACTTGATAGCCGGCAAGGCTTCGGCAAAGAACTTCAGCTTGATACCTTTCTTGATCTCGTCCGGCAGTTCGGAGGAGTCCTTGCGGTTTTCCTCCGGCAGAAGGACCATCTCAACACCGGCCCGGTAAGCGGCCAGGAGTTTTTCCTTTAGCCCGCCGATAGGCAACAGCAGGCCGCGCAGTGTGATCTCACCCGTCATGGCCAGCAGCGGTTTAACCGTGCGACCGGTGAACAGTGAGGTGATTGCCACCAGCATGGCGATTCCGGCCGAGGGACCGTCTTTGGGCGTGGCGCCCGAGGGAACATGGATATGGATCTCCCTGGTCTCGAACAACTCCGGTTCGATACCAAAGTCGCCGGCATTCGACCGCAGGAAGGA
>CBDUZQ010000408.1:0-2165 GCA_965371755.1 uncultured bacterium | reverse complement strand
GTGCTGTCTATGCATTCCCTGAGTTGCCGGCCGCGGTTGACCCCGAAGGGAAGGAATTCGTGCTCAGCAGCGAGGGCAAGACAGCCCTGGGGCTGTTTCTGCTGGCGGCCGTCTGGTGGGTCTTTGAGGTCATTCCGATCGGCGTAACCTCGATTGCTATCGGCGTGATCCAGGTATTGTTCCTGGTTCGCCCGGCCAAAATAGCCTTTGGTGATTTTATGGATCCATCGGTGTGGTTTATTATCGGGTCGGTAGTGATAGGGATGGCTTTCTCTCAGACTGGATTGACAAAACGGATGGCGTACAAGATGCTGCTGTTGGTGGGGGAGCGAACGAGTCGCATCTACCTTGGATGCTTCGTCATGACGTCGGGTCTGACTCTCATAATGGCGCACACGGCGGTGGCAGCCGCCATCTATCCGCTCCTGATGGCGATATATACGCTCTACGATGAAGATAATCGCCCGACCCGCTTCGGCAAAGGGTTGTTCATGGGGATGGCCTTCGTGGCCGGCGCCGGGAGTATTATCACCCTTCTTGGCGCGGCTCGTGGGGCCGTCGCAATCGAGTTTTTCAGCGGCATTGTCGGACGTGATATCGGTTTCTTCGAGTTGTCATATTACATGGCGCCGGTCGGGATTGTCATGACCTTTCTTTTGTGGTTGTTCTTCATGGTCCTTTATCGACCGGAGCATAAAACGATCCCCGGGCTTAAGGAACGAGTCACCACCCTCAACAACAACCTCGGCCCCATCACTCAGAATGAAAAACTGACGCTGGCGATAGTAGGCGTGGCCATTGTAACCCTGGGCCTGCGGGCCGTGATTCCGGAATTGCAGTTTTTGCACAAGAGCGCCGTGATCCTGATGACCACGCTGGCCTTCTTCATTTTCAAAGTGCTTACGATCGAAGATCTGGAGCGAATCCCCTGGAACATCATCCTGTTATTCGGCGGCGCCATGAGTATCGGTTTCTGTCTTTGGGATACCGGCGCGGCGGCCTGGCTGGCCATTCAGTTTGTGGGAGTGATTCAGAACGCGGGCTGGTTCGTGTTCGTCATGGGTATCGCGATCTTCGTTCTGATAATGACTAACCTGATCATGAACGTGGCTGCTATCGCCATTTCCCTGCCGGTGGCGCTGGTGGTGGCGCCATACCTTGGCGTGGCGCCGGAGGTAGTGCTGTTTTCATCGTTGGTAGTGGCTGGTATGCCGTTCCTGCTTCTGGTGGGTGCGGCGCCCAACGCCATCGCCTATGAGAGCAAACAGTTCACCAGCGGTGAGTTCTTCATGGCCGGTCTCCCCGCCAGTGTTCTGCTGGTGATAGTCCTGGCTGGATTTGTGGGAGTCATATGGCCGCTCATGGGTATGCCGGTGACCGTTGGGTGAGGTGCTGTTTTCGCCCGATTCAAGCAGCCGCGCAGATTCATCGTGACACCTTTTCTGGTTGCTTGCCCGAGTCGGGCGCCTGTACATTATGTGCGTAGTAGCGAAGATTCCGAGCGATCCGATAAGGTATGAGTGAACGAGCCGATTAGAGTTGCCGGATCGGCTGATCGCGCCTGAGGACCTGCCGGTGAAGACCAGGGAAGCATTGGACCGAGGATGACAACAGTCGACGACAACGAAAAGGAAACTCAACTCAGGCACTCGGCCCTGAAGTTTGTCGGCGCCATTACGGCGTCGGTCACTCACGAGTTGAACAACATCCTGGGTATTGTTGATCAGAATGCCGGACTGCTGGACGATTTGCTGAACGCAGCCGAGGAGGGGACACCGCTGTCCGCCGAGCGGGTGGACAAAGTAGCCGACAAGTTGGCTCATCATGCGGCGCGCGGCGCTCAAATAATCAAGCGCCTGAACGCTTTCGCCCACAGCGTGGATCAAAACCGACAATTGATTGATCTGGCCGAGGTGGCCGACCACATGGTGGCGCTGATGACACGCTTTGCCACCTTGAAAAAGGTCTCGCTGAAAACAGAGGGAGCGTCGGTGACCATCGACAGCAGTCCGTTTCATGTGCGGCAGTTGCTGTATGTTCTGATCAAGCGCGCCCTGCAGGTGTCCACAAGTGGTGATACCATTGTAGTGGAGACAGCGCTGTGCCAACAGGGTGGTAAGCTGGTGGTGGCTGGTCCGGTTCTCGATAGTGATTCTTCCGAGGAC
>CBDUZQ010000407.1:0-2172 GCA_965371755.1 uncultured bacterium | reverse complement strand
TCCTCCGAAAGCAACAGCATCACTCTCGGTCCCCAATTATGGTCGGTCGAGGTCTCGTCGTCGAATCCAAGAACTTCCGACCCACTCCCTATCAAAGCGGCACTATGAGACAACTCGGGGAAGAATTCCTGAATGATCGGCTTGACCGCTTCCCTGTAAAATAGTCCGCTCAGGGTTAAACCCGGAATGAAACCTCTCATGACAAGCAGCCTGCAAGTTTGCGGTGACGTAATTTCTGTGACCGGTCGCCTCTGGACAGTTGACAAGATATCACGAGTAAGGCCGGGCAACAACGAGAAAAACGACGTCGCACAATATCACGCATATCCTTGCCTGCATCCGGACCAGTGCGATTTTCCCGCATCGGTTTCCTCGCGGCCCTCTAACCGCCGACCGTCAGCGCAGTAGCACCATCTTTTTCTGTTCAGTGAAACCGTCGGCGATGAGGCGATAGAAGTAGACGCCGCTGGCCACTGCCACCCCACGCTGATTGCGTCCGTCCCATGTCACTTCATAAGTGCCGAACGGCAACAGACCCTCGCTGAGGGTGGCGGTATGCTGACCCAGGATGTTGTAGACGGACAAGTCGACCTGACTGCGGCGGGGCAGGTTAAAGCGGATAGTGGTGTGAGGGTTGAAAGGGTTGGGATAATTCTGGGACAGCCCGTAGTTGTGCGGGAGGTTGTCATCGACACGGTCATCGGCGTCAGCGGCTATCGACGGCACGAAGGTCTTGAGTTCAATGGTGAAACCGGGCTTGACGGCGGCCACCGTGTAGCTATTGAGGGGTTCGTAGTCGGCCGAGATACTGACGTGCCCCTGATTGTCGGTGCTGACCCGCTCAACCATACCCAACGTATCGCTGAGAACGATGAGACAGTTATCTACCGGCTTACCGGCAGCGGAAACGTCGATATCCCAGACTCCGTTCTCGGCGTAGACCTCGACGGCCAGTTCACCGGGGACATCGTCGTATATTATCAGGGTCGGATCACCATAGAAGTTCTGCCCGTAGACGACATCGCGCACGTAGTGATAGCGCAGCTTTGAGTCGTACATGGCCGCTACGGCCGGACGATCCGGATGCGCGAAGGCGGAATCGAAAAAGGCTCGCTGAAGCAGGTGACTTGATCCCACCCAGCCCCAACGTGAATTGGCCACAAAAGCGACCGCGCCGGCATCGGGCAAGGCTAAAGTGGTGATCACGATATTTGGCGTTGCCTCTGGGTAACTATAGTCAAAAGCGCCGTTGTCGCAGGCCAGCGAGTAATAGAGCGAAGTGCGTCCGTTAGGCGCGAGGCGGCCGATGGCGCCGTTAGCGGACGAGGTCGTGTCGGTGGTGAACCGAGTCTTGGGGAAATAGTTATACTCCGATGTACGCACCTCGAAGAGCGTCCCCGATCCGTGAGCGATTATATTGACGATGCCATAACCCTCTGACAACACGGGTTCCAGTTCGCAGGGGACTACATTGTGTGGGTCGGGATCGTCGCCGCGATTCAGTTCGACGCCATTACTGGTATCAACGTCGAAATGATCGGGGTAGGCCAGAGCGATTCGCGCATGCTGACCGCCGCCGGAGTAATCCCGCATCTGGTCGGATGAGAAGAAGAATGCTTTCGACAGGTAACTGCGATCGTCGCCTCCCGGTTCGGTCTCGTAAGCGATCAGCTTGTCGACATAGGCGTCGAACTGTTCGACACTGTTAAACGGCAGCCGCCCGACCCAAAGCTCCGGGATCAGGTCGGCCAGATCGTGGGTACGCTCGCCCCAGACGTTGTCATTGTCCTGATCCCATTCTCCGGTTAGATCGGCAAAGTAAAGATCGCACACCTGTTGCACGCCGAGATTCGGCATCGTGTCGACTGCCCGATGATACGCGTAGCGGATCGGAAGGACCGTATGGTCGCCGGCCATCAACACAAACTGACCGCCATCGAGGTAGAACTGAACAAGATAGTTGCGCAACTTCTCGGCGTCATCGCGGCCGGTCTGCGATGATAGGATGTCGTCGATAAACCTTACTTCAGATCGATATCCGGTGCTGTTTTTGTAAACGGCCAGACGTTGCAGGGGCATGGCCAACTCCAGTGCGGTGATGATGACATAGTCGATTGGCGCGTCGCCACCGGATAGCGCGGCCAATGGTGATTCCAGTGATCTGGACTCATT
>CBDUZQ010000406.1:0-2176 GCA_965371755.1 uncultured bacterium | reverse complement strand
TGTCGGAGACGCCAAGGCAGACGTCGCGTGTGGTCTTATGCTCCGAGATCACCTCGAGTGTCTGTCCGATCTGTCGACAATGTGATTCGTGGTACAGTCGATTGGACACCCGAGTCAGTTGCATGTTGCGCTCTTTTATGATCTGCGGGCGGATTTTATCCGGCATCTCGGCCGCCGCCGTCTTTGGTCGGTCGGAATAACTGAAAACGTGCAGGTAGTCGATCAAACCGGACTCGGCGGCCGTCCGGCTTTGGGCGAAGTCCTCATCTGTCTCACCGGGGAAACCGACGATCACATCAGCGCCGATAATCACATTCGGCACCGCCTGCTTGATGGCCGCAACCCTTTCGAGGAACTGCTCGCGGTCGTAGGGGCGTCGCATCTGTTTCAGTATACGCGAGGAGCCTGACTGCATGGGAATGTGAAAGTGGCGGCAAATGCGGTCGGAGTTCTTCACGCACAGATCGATCAGTTCGTCGGTGATGGTTTGCGGCTCGATTGATGACAGCCGCAGGCGGTACAGTTCGGTACTATCCAGGATTCTGCCGCAGAGTTCGGTGAAGTTCTTGATGGGCGGATCGGTTTCGCGGTCGCTATAGTAACCGATGTTGACCCCGGCCAGCACGACCTCATTATAGTCGTGCGCGACCAGTTGGTTGATTTCACTGATTATTTCTGTCGCCGGGCGACAGGTCAATTCGCCGCGGACGATAGTCACCAGGCAAAAACTACAGGCTTGGTTGCAGCCATCGGATATCTTGATCCAGGCGCGGTTGCGCTGATAAAAATCGGCCAGCACCGGAGCACAGGCTATCTCACCACCAGCTTCAAACAGGGTCGGCAGTTTTTGCGGCAGAATCTGGGCGAGACGGTCTTTTTCGCTGTTGCGAATCACCAGGTCAACTCCCTCAAGCCCGGCGATCCCTTCCGGGTCGGTTTCGACATAGCAGCCCACCAGCACCACCCGGCAGTTGGGGTTTTCGCGTTTGGCCCGGCGCACCAGATAGCGGGAATCTTTGTCGGCGCGGTGGGTGACGGTGCAGCTATTTATAATGTAGATATCAGCGGGCTGACCGCGATTGGCTCGTTCGAACCCGAAAGGTGCCAGATCGGCCGCCATCTTCTCGGTCTCATACTGATTGAGCCGACAACCGACCGTCAGGAACGAAATCTTTTTTGTCGCTTTGCTATTCACGGCCTGCTAATATAATGCTTGAAACCGCATGGAGGCGGGAAAAAAACGAAGACACAGGAGATGTCTGCCAAATACAGGGACATTATATCACAGATAGCCCCGCCGCTACGTGCGTAGAACACGTGTTGCATGAGGCCGCGAGGCGACCAATGAGCCACTTGTGGCTGGCTTGCCGATGGCGAGTAAGTATCCAGCGAAGTAGAAACGCCCAAAGGCAGAGATTATGCGGTCCAAGCCCGCGTAGCGGGAAAAGCCCATTTATGGGTGTGCAAAAGATGATCAATTGTTGGAGATAACGGTCGACATAAATAAGACGAACACTCCTGGCCCACGAAGGAGCTATGGCGCAACCTTATAATGGTTGGGTAACGAAATGGCTGATATAGAATGGCTGGATAAATACAACACCGGTGTTGAGCGGATCGACGGACCGCTGAAGAAGTTCGTCGAAATGCTCAACCAGCTTTCTGCGAAAGTGCCGGGCGGTATCATCACCAAAGACGCCTCCGAGCCGCTTTTGGAGCTGTCGAAATTCGCCCGTGAGTTCTTTGAGGATGAAGAAGCGCTGATGCAGGATATCGATTTCCCCGATTACGCCGAGCACAAGGGGGAGCACTCGGTGCTGCGGCAATGGTTCGTCAAGAAGATCGTCGAGGTCAAGGGGGGCAAGAAACTGGGCACCGACGAAGTGTCCGGTTATCTTGGCAAATGGCTGATCGACCATATTCTCAAAGAGGACAAACGGGTCGGCCAGGCGGCTACCTCGAAGATGGGCTGATACTCCCACACCCTGATCACATAGATATCGAATTCAAGTGCCGTCATGCGACTCGCGTGACGGCTTTCTTTGTGCACGGCTAATGTCCACATCTGCCACTTGTTTGTGCCCGTGTGATCTTCAGATCGCGCGGGATGGCACTGCTTGCGTCATTCGTGGCCGAGTCTGAAGACTCAGCCACCACAAGACGAGTCTGCTACCTC
>CBDUZQ010000405.1:0-2178 GCA_965371755.1 uncultured bacterium | reverse complement strand
ACCGTTGATGCTAAGGTGACGAGACCGTGTGCGTGTAGGCCTGTCAGAACTCGGCCACGCCCGCCCGCCGCTGAGTCTGAAGACTCGGCGGACACAAACTAACCCCTGCAGACGACCAGGCAGAATATAAAAACACCCAGCGGTGCTAGCACTTGCACCACCAGGCATTCATTATCAATCCTTGGCCTTCGGATTGATCTTCGCGTTCCCCCGGCGCAGTATAGTAGCCTTACTTCGTCAATGGGGCCAACGCCCAGCACTTGCCAACAGTGAATTATCTATCGAAGAACTGTATCTCCTATCTCTATCTCAATATTCAAACTCGGTGGCGCTCCATTGTCGATCGTCGCATGGCAGCATATAACCTCAGTAATATGACATCAAGGACCGTGCCAACTAGAGGATATATTATGCCGACCTTATCTTGTTGCCAATCAAAAAGATACAGATGGGAATGGGACTTCTTGCCCCCGCTGCAGGTGCTTATCACCCGATCCGGTCTACTTTGTGGGGGTGAATTCAACCCGTATCGATATCGAGATCCTTGATCATCTTGCGCAAGTTCGCCGAGTCAAGACCGAGGTTGCGCGCAGCAGCAGCCACATTTCCACCATGGCGGGCGAGACACTGGATGACTACTAACCTCTTGAACTCTCGTACACGCTCTTTGAGAGTTCTGGGCAAGTCAGTACCGGCGCCGGCGAATGACAAATATTGCTGTACTTCGAGGCGCGTAATCAGATGCGACAACGAAAGGTCGATCAGCGACTGCACGGTATCCTGTAGCTGGCGAACATTACCCGGCCAGTTGTATTCGATCAACAGGTCACGCGCCGCCGGCTCGAACACCTTGATTCCGTCGTCCGTCTTGCGGCAGTAGTTTTCAGTGAAGAAGTCGATCAAGTCCGGGATATCCTCGCGTCGGTCGACCAGAGTCGGTACCATGATGCGAATGCCTTTCAGGCGATAGTACAAATCCTCACGAAACTTGCCCTGAGACACCATCTGTTCGAGATCACAGTTGGTAGCGCAAATCAAGCGAACATCGACGCGAATCGTCTCCGGTGATCCGATCCGTTGCATCTCGCCGGTCTCCAACACCCGGAGTAGTTTGCCCTGAGTAGTGATGTCGAGATTGCCGATCTCGTCGAGAAAAACAGTCCCGCCGTGGGCGTACTCGAACATTCCGACGCGGTCGGCGACAGCGCCGGTAAACGACCCCCGCAAGTGTCCGAAAAGTTCACTTTCCACCAGGTCGGGAGCCTTGTGGTTGCAGTTGAAGACGGCCAGGGTTTCGTCCGCCCTTCGACTGCGACGGTGAAGGGCGCGCGCTACCAGCTCCTTGCCGGCCCCGGTCGGTCCCAGGATCATCACCTTGTTGTTGGTGGGACCTATCTTCTCAATCATCTGGTAAACGTCACGCATCAGCCGCGACCGCCCCACCATGCCATAATGGCGTCTGGCCAACTCGACCAGGTCGGAGCTACTGGTTCTGAGCCGGTGCATGAAGACGGCGTTGCGGACCGACCTGTGAAGCCGGGCCGGCCGTTCGTTCTTGCCGACGTAATCGAACGGTCGATGTTCCGCGTCGATATCTCGCTCGGAGTAATCGCCCGGATAGCCGGTGTGGAAGATGACCGGAAGATCGGGATTGATTTCGCGAATGCGACAGGCTGTTTCCAGACCGTCCATGCGCGCCATCTTGATGTCCAGAACCACGGCATCCAGATCGCCATGCTTGTCCAGCGCCTGTAATGCCTCCTGCCCCGAAGCCGCCGCCACCACGTCGTAATCATCCAGAAACGTCTCGTTGAGTGCTTCCAGGACCAGAGGGTCGTCGTCGACTATGAGAATCTTACCTGTTTTTGCCATTGTAATCATCACCCTGAGGCGAGTTCGGCTGAACCGACTTTAGAAATATAACGAAAAGAGTGCCTTTGTCAACCGGACTCTTCAGTTCGATCCGGCCGCCGTACATTTCCACGATGCGTTTGACGATGGCAAGGCCCAGTCCTGTGCCACGCGTCGGTTTGGTGCTGTAGAAGGGATCGAAGATTCTCGATCGGTGTTGCTGAGCTATCCCTGGTCCCGTGTCGGCGAATTGAATCCGGATGTATTCGTTTTCGCCGGCAGCGCTCACATCGATGCGCCGGGATGACACCTCCTCCAGCGCATCCA
>CBDUZQ010000404.1:0-2201 GCA_965371755.1 uncultured bacterium | reverse complement strand
ATCTTGACACCCAACTGCTCGGCGGTGTAGGTATTCCATGAACGCTCGATCAGGTCGACCTCGTCGAGAATATTGACCATGTCGGAATAGGTAGCGTCACGGTGAATCAGGATCAAAGTGTTGAGTTTGTCGTTGCTCCGGTTCTGGGCTATTAAAAGTCCCTGAAGGCTGTCGGCATTGAACCGATAAGCAACAGTATCCGGAGTGTTGTCGGCAGTTGGTATCAACTGCGGAAGATTATCCGGTGAAACTCGACGTAGATTCCACCAGTAGATGCTTTCATGGTCGACCCTGACGGTTAGGAGGTTGGATTCTTTGATCTCAATCTCCTCTTCCTCATCAATTGGAGGCAGGTTGATCTCCATCGCCTGCGGCATGGCGAACACTGTTGTTACCATGTAGAAGATCAACAGAAGGAAGGCGATATCAACCATCGGCGTCATGTCGATGCGGATAGAGATCCGGCGTTTTGGCCGCCTCAGACCCTTCTTTCCACCCTTGGGTGCTCGTTCTGCTACTTCACCGCCCATATATGCTCACACTCCTTCGGTCAATATCCATCTCTATATATTAAACGTACGAACCAGTTCATCAGTTCACTCAGTCTCGCCGACCGCTGATTCCAGATCAGTAATGATCAGGAAGCGCTCCAGCCCGTCTTCCTGCATTTTCTTCATCACATCCTGCATCACGCCAAAAGACGCTTGGTGGTCGGCTTTGATGACGATCAGTGCTCTGATGAGTTGCGATCGCGCCCGGTTAACTTCGGTGGTCACCGTGTACTTATCACAGGGCCGTACCCGTCGTACTTTCGTTGTGATCAGTTTACCTTCGATTTCGATCTCGGCCAGCCCGATGTAGTCAACGTAGATCGAGTCGTACTTGGTGATGGTGATATTGATTACATCCTTATCCGGCAACTCGATCATCGAATGTGACTCGGGCAAATCGACCGCACGCGCTTCCGGCGGCTTAAACTGCGTCGTCGCCATATAGAAGATCAGAAGCAGAAAGGCGATATCCACCATCGGGGTCATGTCGATCCTGATGGAAACGCGTCGCTTGCCGGCCATGGATTAGATTCCTTCCTTGTCTTTGAGGATCTGAATAACCTCAAAGGTGGCTTCGTCGGTCGTATAGTTGAAGGCATCCACCTTGTTCACGAAGAAGTTGTAAAAGAAAATACCGAGGATACCGGAAAGAAGTCCACCGGCGGTATTAACCAACGCCTCGGAGATACCGACGGACAGCGCCTGAGCGTCGATGAGGCCGCCTTCGACATTACCGGTAGCGGCGAAGGCACGGATCATACCGATGGTAGTACCCAGAAGCCCGACCATGGTAGCGATCGAGGCGATCGTCGACAGGGCGATCAGGTTGCGCTCCAAGAGCGGACCTTCCAGCGCGTTGGCTTCTTCGATGGCCGACTGGGTCAACTGGATTCGCTTCTCGCCTTCCATAGTTTCCCGAGCTTTAACTTCCTGATAACGCTCGATGCCGGCGCGCAGAACGTTGGCGGTGGTGCCGCGCTGCTTGTCACAGGCAGCCAAAGCGCCATCGAAGTCGTCCTTCTGAATCGACTGGATGAGCTTCTTGAAAAAGACCTGCACCGAACTCTTGCCCTTGGCCACACCGTACAGTGAAAAATATCGCTCCACCACGAATACCATACACATGACAAAGATCATAATCAACAGAACGACCAGGGGACCACCCTGGTAGATAGAGTGCACGACCGGGTTTTCCGATGTCCTGAAGACGCCATACCACAGGCCGAAACCGATTGCGAAAGCGGCAATTGCGTTCAGTGTGACAAAGATTGTTTGTTTAACCACTTGTTACTAACCTCCAAAAAACTACTACTTAGATTTCAAGACCTTTTGCGGCCAACATAATCGATGCGGCCAGCGTTATAAACACACCCCAGGACAGAGTGCCAAGAAAGACTCCGACACCATAGCTGTCACCAAGGCTGGTGTACAGACTCGATGTTCCCGAACCGTAATCGGCGCCAACAAAAGAGATAATCAGTGCAGCCACGAAAAGAAGCAGCGGCAGCCAGTTCAGTTTCAGGATTGACTTCAACTTCAGCGCCTTCTGGTCGCTGCTGCCCTTGATTCCGTAAAGGCCATACAACGTATACGCAGGCAGCAACAGGCACGATAAAGTCAAAATCAGAAACAACAGACCGGTGAGTATCA
>CBDUZQ010000403.1:0-2219 GCA_965371755.1 uncultured bacterium | reverse complement strand
TCGCTACTACCCGGTGGAAAATCAACCCGTTGTAGAACCCATCTTTGGTGCGGGCAACGAAACTGTCGGCGTGGGCGGGGGCAACATCGCGATACAACTCCAGCGTCATGTTGCCGAAATCTGTCGCGAGGGTAACTATTGGGTTGTTCTCATTCCGGATTGTCGGACCCTGTCCCACCAGGCTGTCACTCTCAATACCAACAGATTCAACCTCCCTGGGCTGCTCTTTCTTTGCGACGGCAGCGGTGGAGTCGCTTTCGCCGGCCTTGTTTTTTGTCTCACCGTTGTCGGAGCAGGCGAGCATTCCCAACAGACAAATTATAGCAGCACACAGTATTACGATTCTGGTTTTCACGATAAGTCCTTTCGCGTTGTCGAACTCCGATTGTCGGCGCGAATATAGAGGCTGTCGGGGGAGGTGTCAAGGTCAGATGTCCGGGCCATGTTGACCGTGTTGTGGGCGGCGTATGTCCACATGCGCCGCCAGTGAAGGGCACTCGATCACGCGGCAGATGTGGACATCTGCCGCGGGCAAACGGAACTTAGCGCTTGTGTCGAATCACGATTGAGCGAATGCTCTCACACACCCGGTCAACCTCGATTAGCTTCAGAGTGGGATAGAACGGTAACGATACCACCCGGCGACCAGCGTAGGTGGCGTTGGGGTAAAACTGTGGCGACAACCCCAGATGATCTCTGTAAAACGACAACTCGAATATCGGCTGGTAATGGACGCCGCATTCGATACCGCGCCGGGCCATCAACTGAATGAACTGATCGCGATCGATCTTGAGAGCCGATAGATGCAGCCGGATTATGAAAAGGTGCCAACCGTGCCGGCAATGTTCCCGCACTATCGGCGGTTCCAGGAAATTAGGCAGATCGGCCAGGTTCGCCAGATATCGTTCGGCCAGTCGTTCGCGCAGCTTCTGCTGTTTCTTGAACTCACTCAGTTGGCCCAGCCCGACGGCGGCATGAAGCTCCGACAGAGTGGCTTTACATCCGGCCCTGACGGCGTCGTATTTCCATTTACCGCTGCGGCTTCGTTCGTGGGCGATGGAGGTTAACCCATGGCGCGACAAAAGTCTGACCAGGTCGCTAAAGGGGCGATGACGCGACAGCACCATACCCCCCTCACCGCAAGTGAGGTTCTTGGTGGCATAGAACGAAACGACGGCGCCATCGGCGAGATTGGGAATTGTACGGCGGCGGTAGGTGGCGCCGATTGAATGTGCGGCGTCGGCTATAAGCGGCGTCCCGGCCTGGTCGCATATACTGAGGAGGCGGTCGTAGTCGGCGGGATGCCCGGCAACATCGACCGGCAGGACAGCGCCGGTGTTGGGTGTGAGTTTTCGCAGAACTTCATCGGGATCGATATTGAGGGTGTCGGGACTGATGTCAGCCGGCACCGGACGAGCGCCGAGGGCCATTATCGCCCCAATGGTGGCGACGAAGGTAAACGGCGTCGTGATCACTTCACGACCGGGTCCCACGCCAATGGCTTGCATAGCCAGCTGCAATCCGGCCGTACCGGAACTGACCGCTACCCCGTGCGGAACCTTCAACAACGAGGTCACTTTCTTCTCGAAGGCAGCCACCCTGGGGCCGGTCGAGAGCCAGCCGGAGTTCATCACGCCGGCAACTTCTCTTTTTGCCGCCGTCGACAGCTTGAGATCAAAGAGTGGTATTTTTTTCATGGGCGGTCTGTCCGTTGCTTTCCCACGGTTTTTCTTCCGTCCTGACTCATTCTAAGAAGCAGGCAGGATTAATGCAAGATAAGATTTGCGTTGCTATCAGAGGCGGGCGACTGTATCCTTGAGACCGCTCGGCTGTCGGAGGATGCTGAGCGGCATGACGTAACGGCGTTGATTGGAATCGCGTTCATTATGATGTATCGACTGCGACAATGGATCAAACGAGTGGCGCCACCAACGCTGATCGGCCTTGTCCGCCGACCACTCGAAGCGGTTCGGTCCCGAATACGAGCACAGCGCCGTCGGGACGCCACACCGGTCACGCGCGAACAACTGACTCGCGATCTTTGCAGCCAGGGCATAACCGAAGGGGATATCGTGATGGTGCATTCATCCCTGTCCCGACTCGGCAATGTTTCCGGCGGCGCCGACACCGTGATCCAGGCCTTGATTGACGCCGTCGGAGATAGCGGAACGATTCTGATGCCGTGCTACAACTCCGCCGATGAGATGGTCCGCGAAATG
>CBDUZQ010000402.1:0-2235 GCA_965371755.1 uncultured bacterium | reverse complement strand
AGGAGACGTTCAACGTCTACTCTATTCGTCGCACCTATGACTACGTTTACAAGACACTGCGCAACTACCTGAACAAACAGACCTTTAGTGTGATCGACCAAAAATTCGTCGACGCCATGCGTCGCGACATCGACAAGTTCATGAAAGCTATCTCAGGCGGTGATAATATTCTCCAGGACTACCGCGTGGAGATTTTCGCCGATGAAGAGATGCGCAAGCGACAGGAGATCGATATCAAGGTGGCGCTGAATCCCAAGTACCCGGCGCGGACGTTCAATATTGAGTTCACCGCCTGGAACGAGGACGATGCCACTGCCGTGAAGGACAAGTAAGTGTTGAGGAGAGCGCCGCATGGTCGATTCCATTCGATTCTCTGACGCTCACCGCAATGTTTAGCGGATGTGACACTAACATATCTGAAACCTTAGAGTAAAACGTTAAGGCCAAAAGGAGCCAGCCATGGCAAGAAGACCATTCTTGGAAATTGATGGTGTCAAGTATGACAACGTCTATCAGATTTCATACGAGCTCTACACGGCTCGCGATGAGACCGGGCGCCCGTCCGATCGCGCCCACGCGGGAACCATCAAGGTGACGATCGAATCCGACCCGGAGGGGAACGTCGATATCGCACGCTGGGCGATGGATTCATCCAAACCCAACTGGAAATCCGGCAAAGTGACCTTCCACAATCCGGATGACGCCACGATGAAAGAACTGACCTGGGAAGAGGGTTTCATCACCAAGTTCGTTGAAACCATTCCTCACATCAAGGACCGACCCCAGGACCAGATCTTCCTTTACTTTGAGATTTCGTGCCACAAGGTTGTCGTCGGCGACGCCGAGATCGATAACCGCTGGCAGGAATAGATTTGACGGTAGCGGCCGGGCGGGTTTGAATTCCCGCCCGGCGCTGCGCGCTGAACCGCGACCATTATACGGTAATAAGATATGGCCTACGACTTTCGCATCAAGGTTGCTGACAAAGCTGTCGACGCGGAGTTCATTTCCGCGGTCTCCGCCATCAAGCTGGACCAGTACGTCGACAAGCACCATGTTCTGAGGCTCGAGCTTCACGGACTGGGCGCAGAACAGGATATGAGCGCCTTCGTCGGGACGAAGGAGTTCTCCGGCTTCCTGGGTGAGACCATTTCGTTGAAATTGGAAACGGACGAGATTTGGGAGGAGGCCCGGCCGATAACGGCCATGGAGTTCATCGGGGTGGTTACCGAGGTCAAACACGAGAACACAATCGACCAGATAAACACAATTGTCATCACCGCGCACAGCCCGACGATTGCCATGGATGGTTCGCTGCGCAACAAGCTGTTTCACGATCAGACGGCTCATGACATAATAAGCGCCGTACTTAACAGCCATGCAATCACGGTCGGAGGAGTCGAGGCAACCGAGGGGAACCTGCCTTATTGTGTGCAATACCGCGAAACCGATTTCCAGTTTGTCATGCGTCTGGCTGGGCTTAGCGGTCTGTTTGCCTATTACGACGGATCGAAATTCACAGCCGGCAAGGCCCAGACTACCGATAAAGACATTGAACTGGCTTTCGGCCAAATGCTCTTTGAATTCAAAATGGGTCTCGGGACGCGCACCGAGAAGTTCGCCTCTCAGGCCTATGACTATATTAAGAAAGAAGTGTACGACGGTGAGACGTCGGGCGCGCTGAAGACCTCCCTTTCGGACTTACCGAAACTGTCGCACGACGGGTCCAAGAATATCTATCCCAATGGCAGCTTCGTTGCCGGACTCAAGCCGACCAGTCAATCGGCCATAGACAAATCACTTGAGCGGGCGCGCGAAAGCTCGGTCGGCAGGATGGTAACCTGCAGCGGGCGGTCGAGGGATCCCCGCGTCAACATCGGCCGCTGCATCAAGATTGCGGGAATGCCCAGCGAGTTTCATGGTCCCCATTGGGTCAAGTCGGTCGGCCACCGTTATGTAAGAGGCGAATACCAAAACAGTTTCACCTGCACGCCGCTGGACACCGCTTATCCGCCGAAAAAGTATGCGCGGAAGCTCTCCGCCGATGTACAGAGCGCTATCGTCACCAGCACCGATGACCCGGACGCCCTTGGCCGCATAAAGGTCAAGCTGATGTGGAACGACGGAACAAGCGTGGCTGAACCGGATCGTTGGCTCAGAGTTCTGACCCCCCACAGCGGTAACGAACGAGGCTTTTTCTGTCTGCCGGAAATCGATGATGAGGTACTGATTGCG
>CBDUZQ010000401.1:0-2254 GCA_965371755.1 uncultured bacterium | reverse complement strand
GGAGTTTCACGACCGGCGACGACCCGATGATACCGACCGCGTTCATTTGGAAACCTTCCGACCGTGTCATCATAGGAGATACGGTCACTATTGTTGCCCTGGTCGACCCGGTGGCGGTGACAAAAGTCGAGTTCTATCGCAACGGCCTGCATATCGCCGGAGCCGATGACGACACTGATCCGTTCGAGTACTTGTGGGATGCTTCCGCCGAGACATTAGGTTCTGAGCATTCGATTCACGCGCGCGCCCATGAGGCCGAGGGGCGGGTCGGTTTTTCCGATACGATTACGGTGTTCTACCAGTGGGAGGAGTTGATCACCGACCCCAATGATCTGTGGGCGACTGACATCAAAAGAATCCTGGCCCGCAGCACGGATACAACCATAGAGTTTCGCTATGAGTTCTGGGAGCCGTGGTTCGATCCGTATGACACGATTCCGGACGACACAACGCTTGATCTTGGCATCTATTTCGACACCGACCGGGACAGGGGGACCGGCAGGACCGACTTTGATGGAACAGATCTGAATGGTATCGGGGCAGAGTACCGAGTGATAATCGGTTTGCACGGCTGGGAAGATGCGTTTGCCGTTTGGACCGGCTCCTGGCAGAAAGTGTATGACTACACCGGATTTCAATATCTGAATCTGCCGCCATATGAAACCGGGCTTGAGTTCGGCATGAGGTGGAATGATATCGGAAACCCACCATCTATGCGCATGGTGAGCATAAACCTCTTCTTCTTTTCGACCGAGAGCTTCGTGCCCGACTGGGCGCCGGATCAGGGTTCCGGGTATGTGACCGTACCGCGAGAGAATCGCTATATCGGCGAAGGCTACACCGAAGGCTCGAGCAAATCCGCGCGGTCACATCAGGCGACTTCGACGCGCAGGAATCCGTTCTAATGGGTTGCTGATGCTTGGATAGTTCGCGGCACCGAATCTACGCGGGCTATTTCACACCGCTCTTCAAGGTCGATTTGATTGTAATGTTTTCCCATAACAACACCTTATACAGGTGTTGCACTTCGTTTGTGAGTTTAGGGTATCCAGTCTTCGAATACAGAACTGGATGCCGGATCAAGTCCGGCATGACAGGCAAGCCTGTTTTTCGCGCTCCGCACGTTTTTGTGCCACGTGGCATAGCCTCAGAAACACGGCTTGACCGTGTCAGCCCTCCTTGTGCAATACCATAGCTGAGGCCTGGGCGGTGGGGAAGATGATAACTTCGGCGATCTGCACGTGCGGCGGCCGGTCGGCGATCCATACCACCGCCTCGGCAACATCATCCCCCATCAACGGCTGGTAGCCCTGATAGGTCCGAGCCGCTCGTTCAGTGTCATCATTGAAGCGAACCTGCGAGAACTCGGTCTCGACCAGGCCGGGGTCAACAGTCGAAACTCGCAACGGCGTGTCGACCAGATCGATACGCATGCCCTTGGTCAAAGCATTGACTGCGTGTTTGGTGGCGCAGTAGACATTGCCGCCGGGGTAAACCTCGTGGCCGGCAATCGAGCCTATATTAATGATATGCCCGCGACCCCGCTCGACCATCTGAGGGATGACGGCGCGACTGATATAAAGCAACCCCTTGATGTTGGTATCGATCATCTCTTCCCAACCGTCGATATCCCCTTCGTGGAGCTTGTCCAGTCCCCGGCTCAGACCGGCGTTGTTGACCAGGATGTCGATAGCCCGCCAGGCTTCTGGCAGACTGGCCAGTGAATCTTCCACAGCGGTCCGGTCGCGCAGGTCCAGGCTTAGCAGATGCACTTCAACCCCCAGATCGGTCGCCAACTGCTCCAGTCGCTCTATGCGCCGGGCCACCAGAATCAGGCGGGCGCCGCACTCGGCGAACTTTCGGGCGCAGGCAGCGCCGATCCCGGAAGAAGCGCCGGTTATCAGAACGATTCTATCTTTCAGATTTGACATTGAAATTCCTTTCCTCGCTATAGCCATACGAGTTCCAAAGTAAGCCACAGCAGCGCGACAGTCAAATGATTGTCCCCTCAGCGCCACGTCTGTCATTCGCGTTCCCTCGGCTGATGTCGGAGAATACGCAAAACTACTGGACACAACATAAGGGGCCGGGCTATTGGCGGCTGTGCAACAAGGTCTTATGGGTAATCGTCGGGTCACACCGTCCCGCCGATGGCGGGACGCCAAGACCCAACGAAACTATCTTGCGTGACAACCTCTGGACGCCCTACGCCACCCACGAATGAGACCTTATTCAACAAGCCCGACTGGCCGGG
>CBDUZQ010000400.1:0-2266 GCA_965371755.1 uncultured bacterium | reverse complement strand
GGTGTCACAGCGAAAGTCGGTATCTGGTTTATCATGATCTCGTTCGGCGCGCATTTCGGCTATACTGTGATGGGTCGTGTATCATTGTTGATCGGTCGGGTACAGTTTCTGGCTGAGGATTGGATAGGATCGTTTACCTACTTATTCTAACGATGATGTTCTCGTGTCGAATATTATGGAGGGTTCGGTAGTGACAAACATAGCTATATCGCGGGTGATGGTTTTCCTGTGCACGATAGGACTGTGGTTGCTGATTGGGTGTGGCGCTGAGGAAGAGGCTCCGGTTTACGATACCACCGCCAACCCGCACGGCTTTCCGAACGCGGCGTGCGAGTTGTTGGACGCGATTGAGGCGGGGCGGTTGGCTACCTATGATGTTATCACCGAAGCTTTCGGTCGTTTGTATCTCAAGGATCAGGAACTACTTGAGAATAGCCATTGGCATGAAGTCATCAAGCAGCTTGGTGGTAAGTTCCACCGTAAGGCCGATGCGCTTGCCGAAAAGGGTGTAACGTCCTATTCACAGGCGGCCGGCTTTTACATTCTGGCAGCCTTTGCCAATCCGAACGATGCCGAGTTATCCGAGAAAGCGGAACTCTTCACCGCATGGAAAAAGACGGTGGAGAAGATAGATTACAACTATGTGCCATTACCGACCAGTGATAAGTTAACCGATCGCCTCGATTTCCTGCGCTGCTTTGTATTGGGTGATTCCCTTCAGCGCCGGTTCGCTGAGGAGAACCTGGTGCATCAACTACTGGATTCGATGGCAGCTTCACATGCTGCGAAGGGCCGTTCTTCATTATCATTATCCCGCGCCGATGAGGCGCTACTGGCAAACCTGGGAATAACCGACAGCACGTCGCTTGGACCACTCAGCAAGCGGGATGTTCCGCCGGTTAACTTGTTGGCCCAGCGCTTGGTGGTAATTGGACCGCAGCGTGTCCGCGCCGAATTGTATTTCACGGCGATTGAGGAAATCAATGAGGACTTTCGTGTGGCCCTGGCGGTCGATTCAGTTTCCGGGGGTGCGTTGGACCAGTTCGGTGTCAATCCTGTCTATCGACACTTCGACCCGATTCACCCCACCAGTAGTTGGTCTCCCGGTCAAGTCCAAATGGCTGCAACAGTTCTCGCTTTCGACGATTCGACGGCATGGGTGAGAGTCACCTTCAGCCGCGCAAGCAAGGACGATTCCGGATCAGTGGTCAACAAAGTTGTAGGCCCGTCAATTTTCGTTAAGCAGCCGACGCCGGTCGAACGACAGAGCGAACGCTGAGTCGAGTGTAAGGCACTCCAATTCCATTTTGTGCTTGTCAATGACCGCCCGGTAGCCTACCATTGGCTTTCTGAGGTGACATGACTATGAAAGTTATTATTCCTGTAGCAGGAATCGGCAAGAGGCTCAAGCCGCACACCGATTCGATACCGAAGCCGCTGCTTGAAGTCGGCGGACAACCTATCCTGGATCACGTTGTGAAGCCACTGGATGGCCTGGACGTCGACGAGGTCGTGTTTGTTGTCGGCCATCTGGGTGAACAGATCCGTAGTTATGTTCAGAGCAACTACTCGTTCAAAGTGCGGTTTGTCGAACAGGATCGGCTGCTGGGGTTGGGCTATGCTGTCAGTACGGCCCTGCAGGAAATCGACAGTGGTCCGGTGCTGATCCTGCTGGGGGATACTATCGTCGATTGCGACATGCAGAAGTTTGTGAACGCCGGCGACTCCGTACTGGGTGTTCACGAAGTTTCGGATCCCGAGCGATTCGGTATTGTCGGGTTGTCTGATGGCTACGTAACATCTTTGGAAGAAAAACCGGAAAAGCCGAAAAGCAACCTAGCTCTGATCGGATTGTATTATTTCAATGATGCCGCCGGGCTGAAAAACGAACTCGATCGTCTCGTGGCGTCCGGTCATACTACTAACGGTGAGATTCAGTTGACGGATGCCCTGGCGGCGATGCTGGCAGGCGATTCCGGGTTTGTCGCCTACGACACCGGGCCCTGGTACGATTGTGGAACAAAAGAGACTCTTTTGGCCACCAACCGGTTCCTGCTGGGAAAGATGGACTCCGCAAGTCCGGTGGATGGATGTACACTGATTCCGCCGGTTCACTTGGACGTAACGGCGGTGGTTACCGACTCGGAAATCGGGCCGTATGTATCGATTGGCGCCGGGGCGAATGTGAACCGCTGTGTCATCAGCAACTCCATCGTTGGGCGCGGCTGTGAGCTTGAAAACGTAACAACAAAGAACTCGCTGCTGG
>CBDUZQ010000399.1:0-2291 GCA_965371755.1 uncultured bacterium | reverse complement strand
CTATCAACCGGCAGGTCACATCCCGCTTCCAGCGGGACAAGACCTGCCGGAACACGCACTTTTGGGGCAGACCAGAACGTCTGCCGTCCACAGGGCTCGCCTGGCAGCCTCAAGTTCCAGGATCTGCATCGAGCACCCTCTCTGATGGGGCGCGGTCGGCTTATAGGAATCCACTTGCCCCAAACGGCATACCTGATTACCTTGCCGATAATTCTGAATTTCTCAAACTCGATATGGTAGGTAGTAGTAAGAGAGAACAAAACAATCTATGCTGAAATTAGTTGGTACCGACGGCAGACGTTTCTATTCCTGGGCCCTGACGCCTGGACGACACAGTATTGGGCGCAGCCCCGACTGTGATTGCTCCATATGGGACAACACAGTGTCCCGGCATCATGCCGAACTTGAGGTCTCAGATGATGAGCAGAGCTGTTTTCTGAAGGACTTGGGTAGTCACAACGGTACTCATATCAACAGTGTGACGATCACCGATCGCGTGCCGGTCAAGCTTGAAGACGCTATCACTTTCGGTTCCACTGAATTTCGGTTGACCTCGGCAATCGAGGCGGAAGATGGCCCGATCGAGAGAACCACGGCAAAGCTGTCCGATCACGACCCGCAGAATTCCGTCTTCCTCTCCATTAATGAGGCGCTCCAGCCGCTGCCGACAAAAGCCGCCGACCAGCCCGAACTGTTGTCCACCCTGTTTGAGATGGCCAAAATGCTTGCTCTTCACGAACCGAAAGAAGTAATGCTCAAGCGCTCCCTGGGATTGATTTCCAACGCTATCCAAGCCGAGCGACTGGCCGTGCTGTTTGTGTCCGAAGATCAGAGTGAGGTTTACACGGCCGCCAGCCTGTTGCCAAGTGGTCGCGACCCGGGTGCTTTCACGCTGTCGCGCACCATCGTCAACGAAATCGTAACCAATAAGAACTCCATACTGATTGCCGACCCTCTTGACGATCCTCGATTCGCCGCTCAACAGTCGATCATCATGTCACAGATGAAATCGGCCATAGCCGTGCCATTGTTTGATGAAGGAAAGGTCCTGGGGATTCTCTATGCCGACACGACCAATCCAGGGCACCGCTATGACAGTTATCATATGCGCCTGTTGGCCACCTTCGGCAACATCATCGCCTCACGGCTCTTGAACTACGCCCTCCTGGCCGAACGTGAGGAGAAGCACGTCATCGAGGTAGAGTTGCGACGGGCCTCGGCCATTCAGAAAAAACTTCTCATAGACTGTCCGCCCGATATGCCGGGCTGGGATATATGTGCCTTTCAGGAACAGTCACGCTCGGTCGGCGGTGATCTGTATGACTTCAAGAGACTCCCCGATGGTCGGTTGTTGTTTATGGTAGCTGATGTCTCCGGCAAAGGTATGGGCGCGGCCCTGTTGATGTCGAACATTCTTGCTTCGTTTCGGATTCTCTACGCGTCCAAACGGTTTAGTCTGATGATGGCGGTACAACGGGTATCAGAACAACTCCTCAAATACAGTGATCCCGGTGATTTCGCCACCTTATTCGTTGGCTTGATCGAGTCCGACGGCGCCACGGTTGAGTACATCAATGCCGGACACAACCCACCGTTGCTGGTGAAAGCCGACGGGACACATCAAATGCTCGAAGCCTCGGGCATTATGATCGGAGCGTTTGACGGCACCGACTGGGAGCGGCAAACAGTTGAACTGGCGCCGGGTGATTTGATTTTCGTTTTTTCCGATGGCGTGACCGAGGCTGAACGGAACGACGAACAGTACGGCGAACAACGGACAGAGCAGATGGTCATTAATGCCAGAGATAAGAGCAGCGCTGAGATTGTAGATTGCCTCATGAAGGATATCAACAGTTTCATGGGCGACGCTCCACGCTCGGATGATATAACTATTCTCACGGTCAAGAGGGTATCGATGTGATGTTTGAACCAGGTCGGCAATTCGCACGTTTCAAGATAGTCCGCAAGCTCGGTGAAGGGGGCATGGGTGAGGTGTACCTCGCCGAGGATCAGAAACTGGGTCGGCAGGTGGCGCTGAAAATACTGCTGCCGGAGTATTTCGACGACTCTGACCGCCTACAGCGTTTTGTCCGTGAAGCGAAAACTGCAGCGAAGATTTCGCACGCCAACGTCATGGCTATCTACGACATGGATACCGCCCACGATGAGAAGGCCGGTCGCGACGTGAGCTATATCGTAATGGAGAACATCACCGGGCATACGATCACCGAGTACCTGCGAACCCGTACGCCCGGGACGAAAGAACTCCTGCGCCTGACCGAACGAATCGC
>CBDUZQ010000398.1:0-2296 GCA_965371755.1 uncultured bacterium | reverse complement strand
AATAACCTGGCGGGGGGATGCGGATTAGGGCTAATGAGGGCAAGGAGCTGGGACCATGCCCCCGCTCCCGCTCCCCCGGCCGGAAAGACATTTGGGGGTGTGACCTAATTAGAGTTTAATGGTGATAATAGCGCGCCGGGGGAGAGATACCCGGATTCGCGACCGCGGGTCGCACGCGATGGAACGCAATGGCTGAGTTGGCTACGGGGGGCCCGACTCCCAGCGTCACCGCCATCGAAGAGCCCTGTCCCAGGCCACCTGGACGGGGCTCGATTGTGTCTAAAAACCTGCTTAAGCCCGCTGATCAGAACCCGGTCAGTTTGTCGGCTCGACGCCGCAAGTGAACAAGAACGTTATGTAATATCCGTAAGTGACGTGTTGCCATGCACGTACGGGAGCGTCGCGAAACACAGTGCCCCGTTGTGTTGAGTCTTGACTACGCCAGAGGCGTGGTTGTGACCCGACACATAAGTACATGTCAGACTATGGCGGCAGGTCACATCCCGCTTTCAGCAGGACAAGACCTGGCGCAGCTGGCTACAGTGACTTTGTCAGCATTCCCGTAAATCTTGGGTCATCAATGGCCTGGTTCTTCGCTGCAACGGCGTCCTTTCCCGGAAACGCAGAGTGCGCGCCGTGGCCACGCGGATTTGGCGCAGGAATAGCGGCGAAAAACACTTGACAGACGTACACCTAAATGCTAAATTCATAATGAATTAGGCCATGTTGTACCTCATAGTTACTCCGGCCTTCATCGCCGATATAATAAACGTCGATGTATAATAACTTGACGTTCGTATCTGGATAGGTTCTGAAAGGGAACAGGGTTGCGACAAACCTTGATACGTGACATTGTATCGCATCTTACCAACGCTCGTAGTTGGGTGAGTGGTTGTGCGCCATGGGCGGAGAGTTTCCTCTATGCCGGCACATCCGCTTTGCTGTTATTGGTGGCGTCACTGTTTCCAGCCTATTGGTATCTTTCCTTTGTGGCGCTAACGCCGTTCCTCTACCGGATCATGCGCGCCGGAGTGAGCGAGGCGCTTCGTCTCGGCTTTCTCCTGGGGCTGTCTTTCTTCGTCGTATCGTCGGTAGACTCCCTGTTGTTCTTTCCCCTGGCGACAATTCCCAAGATAGCCGGCGGCACTCTTTTGTTCAGTTTGTTCGGCCTGGCCGTTGGGCTGGCTCGGCGGAAGTGGGGATTCAATCCCTTCCTGGTGGCGCTGCTATGGGTTGTCTTTGAACTCGGCTTGATCAAGTTAGGGCTGGCCGGCGGGTTGTTCGAAAGCGTGTCGCTGTCGAGTCCGTTCCTGCACGGCATGGCGGCGTTGTTTGGTTTTCTGGTTGTCTCCGTCGTCATCGTTCTGGTGGCGTCCTTCGTTGTCCTGGCAATCGACAAAGCTATCAAGTTGGCCGGTGCGCGGCGTCGTTCCGTGGCAGTCGGCCGTTCGACCTGGATCGTTGATCCAGCGTCATATTTCTGCTTCAAGCAAATCTATCTCGTCCCAGAGGGACGCGGCCCACCGACTCCATATCTGCTGTTCGTGTAGTTGACTGCCGACTTTGGTCGGCGAGACTACATCTATGATTGTTCATGGGTACAAAGTACCCAGGGTTCACAGTATTTTAGAACTTAGGATTTGGAGAAAATTATGAAAAAGCTACTTTTGATCGCAGTCGCCATATTGTTTGTGCTGCCGATGGCAGTTATGGCTGACCCCGTCGACAGAGATTCCTACCTTAGGAGTAACCCAAGCACCGTGCAACCTCCCTCAGCAGGGTGGGAAGGACCGTTCGCACCGGGTGCACCGATAGGCTGGAATGTGGCAGATGGTGGAGACGTCTACATCGGGATCCTGAATGAGTTCGTTTGGGTGAACATGAAGACTGTCACCATCCTTGTAGAAGGAACCGGAGCTACAGACTGGGAACTGGCTACCGTTGAGGCTGATGGTGGACCCGCCGGCTACCGGGTGGTGAATGTTACATATATGGGCCCGAGTCTGATTCTGACAATCGAAATATTCCCGCAGCCGGATTGGGAAGTGATAGTGCTTCACAACTTCGGGGGTGCCGGGGCAATTGGTACGATCACGATTACCAGTGAATGCGAACTGGTTCCCTCGATGACCGGCTACGGTCTCGGGATCCTGGCGCTGCTGCTGATCGGTTCCACCGTTTGGGTGCTCCGTCGTCGCCGCGTCGGCTCAGTAGCCTAAGCCTATTGAGTTTGCATGATTTGAGAGCGGAGCTTCGGCTCCGCTCTTTTTTTGTGTACTCAATCTGCAATCAGCAG
>CBDUZQ010000397.1:0-2332 GCA_965371755.1 uncultured bacterium | reverse complement strand
CTGTACCGAATAATGCAACTGGTTAGCCTCATTGTTCGTCACAATTGATGACTGGTTTGCATCGACCTCTGCATCTGTAGTGGCCGAGGCTGCTGCAACGGTCAAGGCCATCGCAGTCAATAGAATCAGCATGATCTGTCTCATCCCGAACCTCCTCTCGAATTATCCGCGTAGCGTGAACTTATCTGTTTGTTATCTAGCTAAGCCTCTTGAAAAAGTGTCGAATCCGGAAGACTTACGTCCCGACAACTATGACTACTGAAGTCAGCGAAGACTTGTTAATGCATAATAATTTAGAAAACGGCGTGTAACTTAACGGTACTAGCGGTAGACACTCCTCTCTCTTACCGTCGGCGAGGTGTCGACGGAATATCGGACCGAGAAATGATCTGCCAGTGCTGCAAACGGAGGTGTATATCTGTGTCACTGATGCAGTTGCACAATGGACCATGTCGTCTTTGAAACATAGTATAATGCGGACCACATCGCAAGGTCCTTTTGCAGACGAGAAGGTGATGATACTTGTCAGTGCTGTCCCCTTTTTCGCGTGATGTGATATGTACCTACGCTGCCTTCCCATTCTTTGGACACGCCATCAGCTTCTGGATCACGCGCGACGCATCGCGCGACGGTGAGTGGTTGAACGGTGCCATACGATCGTGCAGCTTGTGGATTTGCCGTTACTGTCGAGCCCCACCTACCTTCCTTGATCAGGCCGACATTCGATAGCGCCCACCCACCTATAGGTCATTATTATATAATGGATTGCAAAGCAAGCGGAGGAGGTAGGATTCGAACCCACGGTACCTTGCGGTACAACGGTTTTCAAGACCGCCGCTTTCGACCACTCAGCCACTCCTCCGTAGCAATATCATAGTCAGAAAATCCGCCCCCATTGTCAAGGCAATTGCAGCGACTCCATTCTGACCCCTGGTTGCTGACACTATTCCGGTAGCTAACTCAGCGGTGCAAGTCCGACCGTCGTTGACATACGAGATCGTGTCGAGTATCTTGATTATCAGTTACATAAAATGGATACCATATTACTCTCACGGTAGTCACAGACTACCGCGACAAAGGAGATGCAGATGCTAAAGCGCAGATTAACACTCCTCGTCGGGCTGCTTGCACTCACGCTCGCGTACGGTTGCGGCGGTGACGACGACAACCCGACGGGCGGCGATGGCGATCAGGGCACGGTAGTCACCATCGGTACGGACGGTGGCACCCTGGCGATCGGCAGCGATGTCACCTTAGAGATACCACCGGCGGCGCTGTCCGGTAGTGTCGATTTCACGATTGGGCAAAACAGTTCGCCGCCAGCGGCGGGCGGCACGCGTGGTATGGCCTCGCCATGCTACACCATTGGCCCGGCCGGCACTCAGTTTGACTCTTCAGCCGCAATAACGATCAACTATAATGTCAGCGGTTTCGACAATGTCGACGAAGAATCGCTGGTAATTTACACCAACAGCGGCTCCGGTTGGGACGCGTTGGTTTCCGAGGTCGACCGCGGCGCCAGGACTGTCTCGGCGTCGGTGACGCATCTTTCAGATTTCGCCGTCATGCTCGATACTTCATCGACCGCCGAGGGTGTCTATGCCAAGCTGGTTCTCGGGCGTATAATCACGTGGATGGGTGAAGGCGATCCACTCCGCATCGACATTATCACGGCATCGTTTGACAGCGGATATGGCCCCTGCACTGTTTTGCATCCGCTGCAACCGTCAGGCGTGATGTGCAATGACTACTCGCTCGATTGGTTCGAGGAGATGAGCAGTTTCACGTACTCCGAGGATCTGAATCTCCAAGGCTTTCTTAAGTTGGACAGCAGCTATGTCTTCGAAGTCACCGGTGGAGGAGAAGTACCGTCGCTCACGCGGGCGATTACATTTCCCAGCGTTGAACCCTATTTCACCAGCCCAACTTACTACGCGACGGTATCCAAGAGTGGGTTTGGGACCACCTGGAGCGGCAGTGGCAACGGGACCGTGGAGATCATTCTTGTCGATCCGGCGGGCGACTCCGCGGTGTGGGTGTCAACCGCAAATGACGGCAGCCACAGTTTCACCGGCGACCAGTTGGCTAGTCTCACACCGGGCGGGTATATATTGATATTGAATCATTACAACCGGGAGTCTATTGTTGCGGAAGGTTACGACCCGCGAAGTATCATAGCGGCGAGGGTGATGCATATGGTGTGGATCAATCTGGCGCCGTAACCGTCAGACGGGATGTTTTTGTTGAGGCGGCAAGCCGCATCCATATACATGCCGTCATGGCTGACACCCAACGAAAGGACCTTGATCTCAGCAACCCCGAAATACGCCAA
>CBDUZQ010000396.1:0-2337 GCA_965371755.1 uncultured bacterium | reverse complement strand
ACCACCAGTAACTGGCGGCTTGTGCGAAAATGTCGGAGTAGTACGAATCGTTCCCTTCCAGATCGATGATGCCGCCGATGCCGCCCGACATCCAGGGGCGCAATCCGTAGCCGAATCCCTGCGACAACGAAAGGTAGTGGTCCTTGTAGCGCAGAACGTCTTTGTACTTTCCGCCGGCGTAATAGCTGTCGGCGCCGTCGGTGTCATAGATTAAGCCGATTCCTTTTACGAAGCCGAACCCCTGGGCGTAAAGGGCGCCGTTATAAATGTCGCGTCCGCCTTCGTCGATCAACAACCCGAGACCAAAACTGGCCGCTCCCTGCACATGGGTATCGCCGTCGTAGCGGTCGACACCTTCGGCATCATAGAGCAATCCGAATCCGAAGAAGCCGCTACCGAGGGCGAATGACCGGGCGTCGTAGCGGTCGTCCCCGCCGAAATCCAGCAGCAGTCCGACCGAGAGGCAACCCGAGGCGAGCCCGAAATCACTCTTAGTACGATAAGCGTCGTTGCCCCCCAGGTCGATTATGATGACCCCGTGGGGACGTTCCGGATCGTATTCGAGGTCGTAAACATCGTCGCCACCGAAATCGAGAATGAAACTGTAATCCCCCTGGTAGTAGTCACTGCCGGCGCCGCCGATTTTCCAACCGGTCTGCAAGCCCAGATAGGATTCGCGGTCGACATTGTCGGGCAGGTAGCCGGTGGTGGTGAGGAGTTCTTTGATTGAAGTGCCACCCGACTGCATCTGTCGCTTCAGATTCCCCGCTTCTAACATCATCTCTCGCAGGCAATCGATTCCGGCCGCGACCACCGGGTCCGGGTTAATCTTGTACCCGAACTCAACGAACTCATCGGCGTATCCCTCCTCCACCTTTTCTACCGAGTCGCTTTGCTCCACCGTGAAGAACTCTTCCTCCTCATGAACAACCACTATCTCTTTGAACTCCTGACGAAGAAATTCGCGCTGCGATGGTGTCAGTTCGGAGAGCATCAGCTCCGTTGAGCCCGGGAAAACCACGTTCAGATAGGTGGCAGCGCGAGTAAGTAGTTGATTGAGGTCGACGTTGCGGTAGTGAAGGTTGTACTCACGATGAAGCTCGGCTGGTTTACCTCGATAGGGTCGACCGCGCGTGCTTTGGTTTTCACCGGCCAGATCGGTAAACAAAATCCCGGCCAGCACCTCCGGTTGTTTTGGGACATGGGCCGCCCTCAGCGCCTCGGTATAGTCGACCATCTGCAGGGGATGCTGCATGAGGTCGGCGATTATCTGCAAGCGGAACGAATCCGGCTCGGTGTAGTCGGGTCGAAAGCTGATGTCGTCCGGCTCCAGACTGAGATACTCCGACAGGTGCCAAAGCCCGAACTGTTCCGGCGTCAGACCGCTACTATCCTGAGCTACCAACATGGTCGGCGTCAGCAGAAGCGTCAAACAAAGAATGACTCGGTAACACATACGCCTGAAGGGTATCTTACCGAGCTTATGTTTTCAACTATAACTTTGCCGATCCTGGAGCCGGTGTGATCGGGTAATGTGGGCGGCAGTCCCGTAGGTCGGAACCCCCTTGCGGGTTCCGACTCTCAAATCACGCACCAGTGTCCCGTGTCGGGAGCCCTGAGTTCTTAACATGTTGTCGGAACCTCGCCCTTCGACTCCGCTCAGGACGACCCCTTCGGGGCAGGGGTTCCAACCTACGAAGCTACGAAGCTGGATGCCCGCCTTCGCGGGCATGGCAAATACGGTAGGTTCCGGGCATGATGAAGCTCTTTTTCAACAGCCTCCTAGCGGGAGGTGCTGATGACGACGTCGGCGCCGCGGGCAGAGACGTCCAGCGATCCAACCATCCGGCCAAGTTCGATCCGAGAGGTGTGACTACTGTCGGTTTTCAGGACAGGGAAGGGGAAGGCGCTTCGGATGTTGCCGCCGAGTGCTTCAACGGTCAGCAGGAGATCCGATGACTCTTTGAGCTTCAGTTTGATATTGCCGTAGTCGGTCACTATCGATGACTGCCCGACTATCGAGCGGTCCAGGGCCAGATCGATCAAGCCGTTGCTGCTCACTAAGTGCAGCGGTCCGCTCAGCGCCGAGGCGGTGATACTACCATAGACCCTGCTGGCTGCCAGCGGACCCTCGACGCCATCGATCCGAATAGCGCCACGCACGTTCTCCAGTCCGGCTGAACCGCGAATGTTCTCGATAACAACCTGATTCAACGAACTGACCACTTTCAGATTACCCTCGAGGCTCCGGACCATGACAAGACCGTTGTTGTTGTCGATTTCCAGATCGCCGGTATGGTCCGACACATCTACCGCGCCACTATTGCGCACTCTGAC
>CBDUZQ010000395.1:0-2345 GCA_965371755.1 uncultured bacterium | reverse complement strand
TCCGATATTGCGATAGGCGTGCACTACGCCGGGCGGCACAATGACCATAGCATGTTTAGTTTCGCCGAGGTCCAAGACTGCCTTGGCGCCGAAGGTAGGCGACGACTCGCGGTTGTCCCAGAGGTAGAGGCGAAAAGTGGACGGTCCGAGAAAGCAGAAAAGATCGGTCTGTTCGGCATGTTCGTGCGCACCGCGGGCGACACCCGGTCTGGTGACTGAGACATACGCCATGGCCGGATAGCAATCGGCATCCATTTCATCGTGACGGAACAGTTCCACCAGCCAACCACGGTCATCGTGGTGCTTACTGATCTCGCGTATGACTACGCCATCGATGTCACAGTTCACAAGCTAACTCCTTACCATGATCGTGCAAAAACGACTCAAGCGATGTTTTCCAATCCGGCATTACGTTCAGCCCGGCCTCATTCAGACGTTGATTGGTCAGACTCGACCGCCTGGGACGTGGTGCCGGTCGTGGGAACTCGTCGCTGGTACATGGTTCCACAACAACGTCGAGCTTTATGGTGGCGAAGATCGCTTGCGTGAACCCATACCAGGAGGTCTCGCCCTCGGAGGTGGCGTGAAACAGGCCGGTAAGCTGTCGGGGCAGGATGGCGCGGGTCTGCCTGGCAATATCCATCGTCCAGCAGGGGGCGCCGAATTGGTCGTCTACCACCTTGAGGCGAGCAATCTCTCGTCCTCCATGCAGGTCATGCCTCTGCTGAAAACCAAGCCTGATCATGGTCTTCACAAAATTCCGTCCGTGCCGACCGTACAGCCAGGCAATACGTAGTATTATGTAATCGTCCAACACGTTTTGCACCGCCTGCTCCCCGGCCAGTTTACTCTGCCCGTAAACCGTCTGTGGATCAGTTTGATCGTTTTCAGTATACGGACGATCAGCTTTGCCGTCGAAGACATAATCGGTTGAGTAGTACACCATCCGGGCTCCGACTTTGTGACAGGCCAAAGCTATGTTTTCGGCGCCGTCCGCGTTTACAGTCATCGCCGATTCCCGGTTTCCCTCGCACCCATCCACGTCGGTGTATGCTGCTGTGTGCAGGACTATCCCTGGATCGGCTTCTCGGATAGCCTCAAGAGTACGCTCACGATCCCGAATATCGAATTCTTCCAGGTCGACACCACGAACCGAATGATCCGCCGAGAACAACGCCATCAGATCGCGACCAAGTTGCCCGCGGCAACCGGTAATCATAATGTCACAGGCCACTGTCGACCTCGGTGATGACATCAGCCAGGTATCTTTTGTAGGCATTGTCGACCATATCATCCAGTACTGTCTGCACCTGCGCGCGACTGATGAAACGCATACGGTAGGCGATCTCTTCGATGCAGGCAATCTTCTGTCCCTGCCGCCGCTCAATGGTCGCAATGAAATTTCCGGCATCCAGCATACTTTCGCAGGTTCCGGTGTCCAGCCAGGCGATGCCGCGCCCTAACCGCACTACTTTCAGGCGACCCTGCGCGAGATAGGCGCGATTGACGTCCGTAATCTCAAGTTCGCCCCGCGCTGATGGTTTGAGTGACCGAGCGATCTCGACCACATCGGAATCGTACAGGTACAATCCGGTGACAGCGTAGTTGGACTTCGGCTGCTTCGGCTTCTCTTCGATAGAGACCACCCGACCTTCGACGTCCCACTCGACCACACCATATCGCTCGGGATCACGGACATAATAGCCGAACACCATCGCTCCCTTGTGAAACGAACTGGCTGCGCGCAGGAAGTCATAGGCGCCGTAGAAAATGTTGTCGCCCAGGATCAACGCCACCGCATCATGGCCGATGAACTCCTCGCCGATCAGAAAGGCCTGAGCGATCCCCTGCGGCTGCTCTTGGACTCGATAACTGATATTCAACCCCAACGCTCTACCGTCACCGAGCAACGATTCAAACCGAGGGGTATCCTCGGGTGTTGAGATTAACAGGATTTCAGTTATGCCGAACAGCATCAGCGTCGACAGCGGATAGTAGATCATCGGTTTGTCATACACCGGGAGGAGTTGTTTGCAGACTACGTGCGTGGCCGGAAAGAGCCTCGTGCCGCTGCCGCCGGCCAGAATTATACCTTTGTTCAACCCTTGATTCATCAGAGATTATCCTTACCGATTGCCGTACATCCTGTCATAGTATTTCAGGTACTCCCCGCTGACACATTCGGCCAGCCACTGCTCGTTGTCGAGATACCAACCGACCGTCGCCCTGATCCCTTCCTCAAACGACACACTCGGTATCCAACTAAGTTCCTTTTCAATCTTTGAGGCATCGATAGCATACCGCCGATCATGCCCGGGCCGATCGGCGACAAACTCTATCATATC
>CBDUZQ010000394.1:0-2348 GCA_965371755.1 uncultured bacterium | reverse complement strand
GAGTTCTAGTAGGCTGTTGAAGAACGCCGCAATTGTCATTGCGAGGTTGCCGCAGGCGACCGTGGCAATCTCAATGTGGCTGATCCATAACAATTGGAGATTGCCGCGCTTCGCTCGCAATGACTTCATGTCACCCAGGGCCGCCTGACCACAAACCTGTTTGAAAAACCCCTATCGTGTCTTAAATTCCACCCCCATGACGAAGCAAAACCTGATTGGCTACACTTCCGCTCAGATGGAACAGATCATGGTCGACCTGGGGGAGAAGGCATACCGCGGTCGGCAGTTGTTCAAATGGCTCTACAAAACCAGGCAGTATGATTTTGACCTGATGACCGACCTTTCGCGCCCCACCCGCGACCGTTTGGTCGAAAGGTTTGTTTTTGAGACACCGTCAGTGAAAGATGTGGCCGAGTCGTCGGACGGTACTCGGAAGTACTTGTATGAACTTGACGACGGTTTGTGTGTTGAGACGGTCGCGATTCCGGATCCTGAGTCCGGACGGTCTACTGTCTGCGTTTCATCGCAGGTCGGTTGTGCCCTGGGTTGCAGCTTCTGCGCCACCGGTATACTCGGCTATGAACGTGATTTGAGCGTGGGGGAGATTATCGGGCAGTTGCTCCACTTACGCGACCAGCACGGAGATGACATCTTTACCAACGTCGTATTCATGGGGATGGGCGAACCGCTTCTGAATCTGGACAACGTGTTGACTGCTGTCTCGATTTTGTCCGACGGCGCCGGGATGTCGCACGCCGCCAAGAAAGTGACCATCTCCACGGCCGGAATCATCCCCGCTATAGAGCAACTGGCCGACAGCGGTTGCAAGGCGCGACTGGCTGTGTCGTTGAATGCCGCGACCCAGGAGAAACGCGTCAAGATCATGCCGCTCAGTCGGAAATATCCACTGAACGAACTCATGACGGCACTGAGGTACTACACCTCCCGGACGAAGACGAGGGTGACGTTCGAGTATGCGCTGTTCGCCGGGTTCAACGATAGTCCAGAGGATATCAAAGCGTTCAGCCAGCTGGTGCAAGGAATTCCTTGCAAAATCAACTTGTTGGCTTATAATCTCGTAAGCAATCTGCCGTTCGATCGTCCCTCCCCGGAGAAGCTGGATTGGTTTGCTCGGCAGCTATATCCACACGTGCCGGCGGTGACGGTTCGCAAGAGTCGCGGTGCTGATATCGGCGCCGCTTGCGGGCAGTTGGCCGGCGTCGCAAAGGTGACAAGGAGAGAGTAGATGTTCAAACCTGTGCAGTTTCTGGTTGTTGCCATAGTTGTTTTGACACTGAGCGCCTGTGCCCAGGGGCCAGACATTCTCGTAGGTGATATCGAACGTGATTTGCGCTGGGGGAGCCGCCAGGCAGTGTTCGAGGTAACGAATAAGACAGCGGACCTGAAATTCCTGACGGTCGAAACCGAGATACAGTTTAGTGGGTCGTACCTGACGCCGAATCGACGGGCGATAGCGCACGTCATACTGCCCCCGGAATCGTCGGAAACAGTCACGGCCGCATTATACATACCGGGCAACTACGGTGTAGCAAACGGGCGCGTTACTCTGTACGATGTCGTTGACACTCTTGATATCATATTGCCGAGCCAGAAGGTTTTTGAAGACAACTTCATGATCAACTTTCATCCTCCTGAAAGCATTCAACCGTATCTTGAGATCGAAGTCACCATGCCCCCAAGGGTGAACGAACATCCTGATTTCGACAACCAACTGTCCCGTCTTATGCTGGTGCTATTGAACGAGGGGAAAAGCGTTCAGGAGATTGCCGGAATGACATCGGCTGACACAGCATACATCCGAGAGATGTACAAATCGATGGTATCCAAAGGCTATATCAAAGAGGTCGATGGCCAGGCGCAGTTGCAGTTGCCTGTCATATCCGTCCCCGAGGCGGAGCAGGCCAAGCAGATGGCTGAAAAGGTTTCCGACAGCCTTGTCATATCCATTAAGAACAATCTTGGGGACTATCGTCGTGTCCTGGAGCGCCTGGCCGCGGAGGGTAGCGTGCCCCGCGACAGTAATGCCTTCCTTGACGGCGGTTCGATTTTGTATCATCCATACCCGGTCGTGTCGGCTCTGCTCCTGTGGTGGGATCTGGGTCAGAAGTTCATCACGCGTTCGGCGCCTCTGCTGATCTATGATGCCACCGACATTTGTAACGCCAGGATTCCGAACTACATGTACGCTGTGCAGGGCGGACCCTACTTCAACGGCACGTGCTTCTACGCTTTGTTTCAGGGTAAGCGTCAATTCAGTATTCTGTTCGGCGACAGTCTGCCGGAGATCGAATGCGAGGAGAATTTCATTCTCAAGGGGCAACAAAAGA
>CBDUZQ010000393.1:0-2354 GCA_965371755.1 uncultured bacterium | reverse complement strand
TTCCTGCTGGGATTGATCAGTTCCTCGGCGGCGGCTGGTGTTTATCACCCCGGCGCTCAACTGCTGTTGTACCTGCGCAACGCTGTCAACGCCGTAGCCCAACCGTTGACCCCGATGATATCACACCTTGAAACAACGATGGGAACTGAAGGTGTCAGGAGTGTCTACCTCAAGAGCGTGCGCTACGCCTCGTACCTGTCATTCATGCTCTGTACCGGGGTAGTTCTGTTCGCCGGTGATTTCGTTTCGCTTTGGCTGCCGCCGGAGTTCGCGGCGGCGGCTGAAGTGATGCGGATACTTGCTGTTGGGTCGGCCGTCTTCCTGCCTCAGATCATCGGTAATTCGGTGCTCTTCGGGATCGGCAAACATCGCTACATCCTGTACGTCGTGATCTGCGAGGCGGTGGCGAAAATCGCCCTGGCGTTGGTTTTGATTAAACCCTACGGCCTGGTCGGCATGGCCATCGCAGGCGCGGCGCCGCAACTCGTTTTCTATTTGACTCTCTACCCGTGGTTCATGGCGCGAGTACTGGACCTGAGCTTCACCGGCCTGCTGTCGCGCTGCCTCGGACCCGGACTGCTGGCGGCAATAGTGAGCGGCGCGGTTGCCTTCGGCGTACGTTTTCTGCTGCCTCCGGAATGCTGGTGGATGTTAGTGGTGAACGTTGGGGTGGTGCTGGTTGTTTCGCTGATAGTCGGCTGGCGTCTGGTCGAACCGGACGATCGCAGGTGGGTCCGCAGCCGCTTGCGCTCGACGTAATCGGTTCACCGCTCAGGATATTAGCGAACCACGCGATCCGATCCTATTGGCAGGAAACGTTTCTCGGCACTGAGCCATCTGAAAACACATGGTTCCGGGGGCGCGAAAGACTCCCCCGACGATGAATCCGTTCGCAGTGTCACAATGATATTCGTGTCTGTTACCAGATAACACATCGCTTCCATCACACGAGGATATTCAAACAAGGCCGGGTAATTCGTTACATCATCCGGGATTATTACCAAACTGTCGCATGGCTCAAGTTGCGCACGATTCAGCGAGAGTTGTTCAAACAGATGGGTTGATTCTCCCTGCCGAACCAGGTATGTACGAGTTACCTTGTACACGGCAGCCAGGTTCCCCATCAAAAACAAGACGAGTGCGACAACCGCAAGCGGCTTCCATTTTTTCATGCAGCCATACAGCCAGGATACTATCACGCTGATCAGGACCGCCGTTCCCGGTATGGCAATGTACATGTAACGCGAGGCGGTACGCTCCGGATAAAGATCGAACAGGCCGACATTCCAGTCGAACATCGCTACCGGCCCCAGGAACAACAGCGGCCACAGGAGAAACATCCGCACGGCAATGCCTCTCTTGATGAACAACCAGACCCAGAGAAGCGGTAAACTTATTGTCACGCCTGCCCTGACAATATACAACAACTGCTGCCCGCTTTCACCAAGGTTGCCGACCATTCGTGCAGAGATGGGTAATACCTGATAAACTGCCAGAAACCACAGGTTGGTGAACACGCGGGTGTCGGTCACCAGTTCCTTGTCGACAAATGATCGGGTGTTGAAGTAGAACAGCAGATATCCTGCGAAGAGCAGTAACATGAGAATCGCGCCGGCGCTATAGCCTCTGCGAAATGGGTTCTGTTTACGCAGGAATGGATACATGAAGAAAAGCAGAACACTGACGAAGCCAACTTCCTTGACGAGGGTCGCCGCCAGACCGGTCAATGCGATCAGGAGGAACCGTTTGACCGAGGCTGCCTCGTAGTAGTTAATTAAGAGTAAGATGAACGTCAGCATCAAGGTCAACGTCACCAGGTCTGATCCGGCCGAGATCCAGCAAACGGCCGGGCAGGTTAGAAAATAAAAACCGAAAGAAATCGAGGCCAGGGCTGTCAACGAATGCGCCAGGCCCAACCTCACCAACACCCGAACAAGGAGGTAACAGTTGAGCAGATGGAAGGCGAGGTTGGCCAGAGCAAAACCGAATGCCTGCATACCGAATGCAAACTGCAAGAGACCGATGTAGATCATGTAGAGGGGACGGAAGTAGCCATAGATCGGTCGTGATGGAAGCAGCGACGGTTCAGCCAGCGCCTTTTCGGCGTGCGCCAGCCATAGCCAGTCGTCCCCCATGAATTCGCGCGGGATAAACGGCAGGTAGAACAGCAACACTCCCGCCGGAATCAGTAGCGGATACCAGCGGATGAAGAACCGATGGGCCGAACCGCTCGCACTGTTGCCGGATTCGTCCGGCGATTGACTGGACCCAATGTTGTCTGACTTGTCGGGCACACCGGTAGATAGTTGTTGAGTTCGACTCTGTCAACGGCCAAGAGCGTTCCCGGCACCGAG
>CBDUZQ010000392.1:0-2368 GCA_965371755.1 uncultured bacterium | reverse complement strand
GTGATCGAGGCCGGACTCCTGGTAAGCCTGGGCTACAATGGCCAGCCAATCGAATCCGTACTGATCACCATACTCCTTGAAAAACAGCATGAAGCCCTCGAGCTTCTGCCGCTCGAGCTCATCCATGGGATTCCTGATCCATTTCGTTGTCTCAAAGTACCGGTCGGAAAGCATATTGCCGAGAAGACTGCCCTTGCGGATCTGAGGCAGAAACTCCTTGAGGTTCGCTTCGAGTTCGGGATTGTTCTTGCGGATCGCCCAACCTACGTGGCCGCCGGTGCTGATCCGGATGTCTTCGCGAACGACGACATCGGGAAATATCTGGGCCCAGAGTTCTGCCTTGAAGTCATCGATGATCGTCATGTCCACTACGCCCGCATTGACGAGCTCGATGATATCCTCGCTCAGGAGATTGGCGTCCGCTTCCACGATGAGGATCTGGGGTATCATTCTGGAGGCGAATTCCTCGTTGAGCTTCTTGAGGTGCTCGACGTAACTGCTTCCCCGAAGAACGTACACCGAGCGGCCCGCCAGGTTGTAAATGCTCGTGATACCCTCGACACTCTTGTTTGTAACAAGGACCTCATTAACGGTCCACCGGTGGCCGGAGATGAAATTGACCTGGCGCTCGCGCTCCGGGGTGATCGTCAGCAATGCAGCGGCGATATCCCCTCTGCCTTCGGTCAGCGCCGGAATAAGCTCATTGAACGGTACGGGCACGAAGGTGACACGCGTCATGAGCTCTCTTCTGGATACACCTTTGTTGAGGGTCTTTTCGTATTCGTGGAGGAACTCCGCCTGGAGCCCCTTGGGCTGACCGTTATAGATAAAGAAGTCCGTCTTGCTGATCGTAACCAGAGCGCGAATGACCTTGCGCTCCTTCATCGCCGAGAGATCACCAGTTGACTTTACGGCACCGACATCCGGGAAGATCCGGGCGAGCGGGTCATCCTGCTCCTGGGCAAGCGCGGCGGTACAGAAACCAAAGCAGAGGAGGGCGAGAAGAGAGGCGATACTCAGATGAGTTTTCCGTGGCAAAATAATCACCGCTTCGTCAGGGGTACATATTCCGCGTCAAGAATACACTCGAAATCCGGAGAAGTCTAGCCGTACTTCGCGATGAACGGCAGCTGATACTTGCTTATCTTTGTAGTTGACAGTACATTAGCCGTCGGGCGACTATCAGCCTTGCGATTGTCCTTAACCCACCCGCCACCCACGCTGGAGACGACATGAAGACCCTGTTTATCCTGAGTTCGACACTGCTTGTACTGATGATCGCAGGGACGCCCGTGCCCGTTGCCGCGGCGGCTGAAGTGGTAGTGATCCGCAATGTTACAGTCATCGACGTCAGCGACTATGGCGCCGCCAGGGCAGATATACCGAATGCGGTTGTTGTGATGCGCGGGGACAGGATCATTGCCGTGGGGCCGGCAGATTCGGTGGACATTCCGGACGGTGCACGCATCATCGACGCTGGTGGCGGCTATCTCATTCCCGGTTTGATCGATTGTTTTGCCGCCTTGAACCATCAGGCCCAGGCCAATGCCTATCTCGCCATGGGAGTCACCACGATCCTTGGCGTCGAGAGCACACGACGAGGTCCGTTGGACCACGATTCAGATCCGTCGCCGGATATTCGCTGGCTCGGCGAAGTGGGCTATGAAGCCGCGCCTCTGGCCGATCTTCTGGCCACAGTGGAAGCAGAAAAAACCAGGGGCGCCGCAGCTCTGCTGGTCATGTACCGCGTTTCCCCGGACCAGCTGCAGGCGGTGGTTGCCCGGGCCCACGAGCTTGGTCTGCCGGTGATCGGCGAGTTGGCCCGGACCGGCTATGTCGAAGCATCGGCCATGGGCGTAGATGCCTTTGTCCATACCACCCGCTATTCGCTGGGGCTGGCCCCTGATGAGCTGCGTAGGGGCATCGATGCCGAGCCATTCAGCAATGACCTTGACAGTGCCAAATGGCAGTATTACCAGTTGCTGCCCGAACTTGCCAGTGACACCAGAGCGGTCCGCAGCTATGGCGAAAGAATTGCCGACGGTGGCGCGGCGCTCATGCCGACCCTCAGCCTGGGCTACCTCGATCGCCCCGGCCACGCCAATCCATGGGATGAACCGGTCAGCGTCATCATCGACGCGCGCGACATCCACTGGCCCGCTGATCCGCTGACCGGCGAGCACAAGTACACCACAGAAAATGCCGCCGCCTACCGGAACATCGCCCTGGCCGAGATCATGCTGGATACCGAATACTTTGCTGCCGGGTGCCGTTATCTTGCCGGAAGCGGCAGCGATGTCTGGGGTACGATGCCCGGCATTTCGCTGCACCATGAACTGGAAGCGCTGGTCACGGTGGGACACAGCCC
>CBDUZQ010000391.1:0-2380 GCA_965371755.1 uncultured bacterium | reverse complement strand
GAGGACATTCTAGACCACATCTACTAGGCTACCCACACGAAACCCGGAAGCGCCTGTTTTTTTCTACCTCGCCACCACCAAATTCATCGTCTGTACACCGTCAGCGGTCTCTAGTCCCAAAACAAGCGATGATTTATTACCTCCGAGGTGTGCTGCCAGCATCCCACCCGGCGCGCACACCTTTGCCCGGCCGGTGGTGCCGGCGGTGAGTTTCTCGTTTTTGTCTTGATCATTTTTTCTCCGTGTCGGGTTGTAACCTTAAAACGCCGCCTCCCGGAACCTCATTGCTGCGATGAGGCGGTTATGGGTCAGAGCCCGTCGAGCAATCGGAAGAACACCGACTGCTGCGGTCTCCAGTTCAACAACCGGATAACCAACTGCCGCCCTGTCTGGATCACCTGCGCAGGTACGTTGATCACCGTGTTCAGGAACGTGCGGAACTCCATGCGTAGCCACGCCTCGCGCTCGGTTTCGTGCTTCGTCCGCCAGCGGGGGACCACCGGCAGCAAGAGGGCCATCCAGGCCTTGATCGTCCAGGCCAGCGACACCATGACCATGTAGGCCCAGTTGGCGCAGAGGGTGTTGACCGGCGCATGCAGAGCACGGACCCCGCTCTTGAGTTGCTTGATCAGGTTCTCCTGGTTGCAGCGGTCGTTGACTTCGAAGACCACCTGCGCAGCAGTGAGATTCCAGTCGTTGGTGATGTAGAAGAAGTATCTTATGTCATCGAACAGGGCCGTCTCACCTCGTTCGATCGTCAGGTTCTTCCTCAGGACCACTATGCGGTATGTCTGCTGGCAAGCGGTCGGACGGTAGTCGAACTCAGCCACATCCTCCGAGCGAAGCCGGATATTTTTATAGTTCCCGGCGCGGATGATCTCCTCTTTGATTCTCGGCGGGCGTTCGCGGCGCTTGTCCTGCGCGACGAAAGCGCGTTTGGCGCGGCGCTGCAGTTCTTTGTATTCGGTGCCGCAGAGGCCGCCGGCCAGCTCTTTGAGGTTCGCCATCGCGGCGTAGCCTAAAACGAAACGGACTCCATCGGTGGTCCAGCGGTCCAGGTGCTTCGTCTGAGAAAAATCCGTATCGCCACGGAGCAGGATGTCGACAAAGCCGGCGCTTCGACACACAGAGATGGCCTTGTCCAGGTAGTGCGCTGCACCCTCACTCGAAGGCCGATTCCCACTGCGGTTGACGATGAACAGTGGCTCACCAGTATTGGCCAAGGACACCAGCAGCGGATGGTATCCCCACAGCCCATTGTAGGACAGCCCCATCCCCTGCTTGCATTCTCCTTCCGTCGGTACCAGCGAGCCGTCGGCGTCGATGCGAGCGGTTGCCTCGGTAAACTCGGAGCCCAACCGCGACCACACCCGCAGACGCGCTTCGTTGATGATGTCCATCAATTGGTCGACATCAGTCCTTGCAAAGCGCCGGCAGTAGTCACCAGCAGTAGTCGGATCCGGGATGGCCGCCGCACCCAGACCATCAAGGTACGCTTCATCGTTGCGCCGCAACTCGATATCGTCGAGCGTCTGTCCGCCACACAGCGCGTTGTAGGCGATGTTCAGCACGTGATCAGACTCATGGTAGGGACGGTGCAACTTCAATAATTCCAGTCCGTCGTCGATTCCCTTGATGAGGCCGGACTGCACCGCTACCTGGTGGGCGGCCCCGATACCGCCATGCGGCATTGCGCGTGTGCGCTTGGCAATCTCGTAGCGCGGACGTTGCTGGCTAAGAACTGGATGCCCGGAGTCGTCCGAGGGGGCTGCATTTTTCAGCCGCCGCTCGATTTGACGCTTCCTTTTTCGCAGTTCGTATCGTACACTCTTTTTCACCTGAAAAGCCTCCATGGTATGTGTGGTGATCGGTGTTAACCTCATACATACCAGGCTTTTCAGGTTTTTTCAATAATACAACTGACTGATCTTCGCTTGTTTGGGGTCTAGTGTTCCATCAAACGGAACACTGGCTAGCCCAGCCGACTTGCCAACGGCCGTAGAATGTGCCAATAATTACCTAGCCAGTGTGCTATCCTGAACTGGATCGTTCGCGACGGGTTCGAACCGTCCTGCCACCCCTCCGTCACACCCATCAGGGGACGTCTATTGCAACCGATCCGGGTATGCGTACTGACGCTGACCGTGGCGCTCGCATTCATGCTGTGGTTGGGCGGCTGCGAGGAGGGTGAGCTGACCCCGCCGCCACCCGAGCAGTCCATCAACATCTCAGTCACACCCGACAGTCTCGATGCCGGCTGGGATCTGTCCGGTCCGGACGGCCTCGCCCAGGGTCAAGGCGACACCACCCTCACCGATATGACGGTCGGCTCCTACTCGATCACCTGGGCAAACATTGTGGAATGGAACAGTCCCCCCGA
>CBDUZQ010000390.1:0-2410 GCA_965371755.1 uncultured bacterium | reverse complement strand
TCAAATCACCTGACCTCCTTGAGCAGTGGGGCGCGGATCTGCAGACCATAAAAGAGTATAAGGATTTTGTGCTGATGCTTGAGTTCCGGATGCCGACGATTTCGGACAGCGGCATCAACTTCCGCCGACTGATTCCGGAAATTCCGGGCTTCGGAGACTCCGAGCAGTTCAACCTGAGATCCAGGGGTGGAATGGGACACCTGGAAAGTTACTATTTCCTGCCGAAAGAGACTGCAAAGAAAATGGGACTCAAGGACCAAGAGAAACCTCATGTCAGACATATTGATCCGGAAGTCGGCGTCTGGCATACGGTCAAGCTGACCATGCAAGGCCGGACCTTCTCATCAGAGTATGACGGCGAGGTTATTCATGACAACTTCGAGTACCACGACTGGATGATAAACACCGAGCCGGCACCGATCAGGCTGCAGAAGCATATTGTGGTAAATGGCGATAACCTCGGCAAGATGAATCCCTGCCCCATTGAATACCGCAACATCTTCATCAAAGAGATCAAGTCTTCAAAGCGAAACGTGCCGCCGGAGAGATTTACCGCTCTGTCAGCCACTACAGTCGAATCGGTCTCACCGGTCAAGATCGACGGCGTGAAAGTAGAGTTGGTCGACTACCAAGGGCCGGCAACGTTTTCAGCCCGTTCCGACGAGAAATTCAAACTGGAGATTGAGCTTGAGCCAAAGGGGGAGCGGCAACGCCTGACACTCCGGGTTGCACTTCCAAAAACGGGACGCAATACCTGGCCCTACGCAGATGTGGAGGTCCGCAATTCGGCCGGCCAGACGGTGCCCGTGCGCCGGGCGGGAATCGAGTGGCACACGCTCTATCTCATCCTGCCGGCACAGCGCGATACCTTCACGGTCCAAGTCGTCGAACCACCCAACGGCCAAGCGAAGATCTTACCGGAAGAACAACGCCGCACCACCGATTCCACGACCGGATTGCAGGCGTCTATATGTAACTGGCACGGCGGGCGGCGAGCCGCGCTGAGCATCCGCTTCGACGACTCCCATCCAACCCATCTGTCGAAGGCGATTCCGATCCTTCGCGAATATAATTTCCGGGGTACCTTCATGATCAATCCGGGCGAGTTTCCGCCGGGCAGTCGGCGACGGTCAGCGTTTCAGGACCATTTGAGCCAATGGGAAGCCGTCGCAAAACGCGGCGATCAGGAGTTCGCCAACCACACCATGCATCACCGGGGTGCGCAGAACGACAAAGAGATGGAACGGCAGGTCGGCGATGCGTCAAGGGTCATCTGGGATCTCTTTCCAAGCAGGAGCAAGTTGATCGCCCTGAATCTCGGCGGCGGCACCTGCTGGGTGACCACGAAGACACTGCGACGCTATCTCGATAAATACCACCTATTTGACGCCTCGTCCGGTTCTCTGGGCATGGACGACGTCTATGGCAATCGCGTCGCCGCATTGCGTCAGCATCTCGAGCGACACATCGAGGGCGCCGGGTGGTGCAGGATCCACTACCACTCTATCGGCGATGATTCTGCTGCCAGCGAAGCCAATTTCCGTGCCGCTCTCGATATTGTCAAAAAGCACGAACCCCAACTCTGGATCGCCGGCATGGCCGACATCCACAAGCACTTCACCGAACGTCGCGGAGCAACACTGACGATCGAAAGCAAGGGCAAAAGTCAAGCGGTTCTTAAACTCTCGTGCTCGACCAATGCACAACTCTACGACCAACCGCTGACTCTCCAAGTCATACTGCCCGAATCATGGCCTGCGGAACATGTCGTGGTCAGGAACCAGAGCAACACACAATTGAAGACGAAGAAGTTATCCACCTCAGACGGCGAACTCCTACAATTCGACGTACCTCCGATAGACGGCGAGTTTGCAATTACAAGATAGCCCGCGCAGCGGGCGATCGAGGTCGAATTGATCCGGCCAACCGAAGATGAATCGGAATAGGAAACTATGGGATGAAAATACACGTGAACGGTTGTGAAAAACTTTGAAGATGAAAAGGTCAAGATGAAACGGCTGGATATTGTGGAGAAATTCATGAGATCATTTCAATTGCTTATGTTTCTGTTGCTGGGGGTGTGCTGTCTCTCCGCGGAGGCCGAATCCGTGAACTGGAACCAGTTCCGCGGACCAAATGGCGCCGGTATCGCAGCCGGATTCAAACCGCCGCTAAAGATCGTCGCTAATCAAGCAGCATGGAAAACGCCGCTGCCTCCGGGAAAATCGTCGCCGGTGCTCTGGAGAGACCGTGTCTTTTTGACCGGCGTCGAAGGAAAGCGATTGATGACTTTGGCACTGGATGCTAAATCGGGCAAAGTCTTATGGAAACGGCTGGCCCCGGAGGTGCCATTGGAACGAGTTCACCGCGCAAACAGTGTCGCGGCGTCCACGCCCTGCGCGGATGAAAA
>CBDUZQ010000389.1:0-2429 GCA_965371755.1 uncultured bacterium | reverse complement strand
CCGAGGAGTTGGACAGACGATGATGAACCTGATCACCAGGATATTCGGTACCAAGCACGATCGCGATGCCAAGAAAATGCAGCCGGCCGTTGCTGAGATTAACGAACAGTTCGAGAAATTGAAAGACCTCTCCGAGGAGGAGCTCAAAGCCAAAACCGACCAGTTCAAAGAACGGCTGAAAGCGGGCGAGACGCTTGACGACATCATGGCGGAAGCGTTCGCCGTGGTCAAGGAAGCCTGTCGTCGTCACTTGGAGATAACCTGGGATGTGGCCGGGATCGAGACCGAGTGGAATATGGTGCCTTTTGACGTCCAACTCATCGGCGGGGTCGCGCTGCATCAGGGGAAGATCACCGAAATGGCCACCGGTGAAGGCAAGACGCTGGTTGCTACCATGCCGGTTTATCTGAACGCCCTGGAGGGCAAGGGTGTCCACGTCGTCACTGTCAACGATTACCTGGCTCAGCGCGACCGTGACTGGATGGGTGCTATCTATGAGTATCTCGGTCTTACTGTCGGTGTCATCCAGAATGCGATGATCAACGTTGACCGCCGTGAGATGTACATGCGCGATGTTACTTTCGGCACCGCCAACGAGTTCGGGTTCGACTACCTGCGGGACAACATGGCCCAGCGGTCTGAGGACCGCGTTCATCGCAATTACCATTACGCCATCATCGACGAGGTCGACTCGATCCTGATCGATGAAGCCCGCACGCCCCTGATTATTTCCGGGCAGGTCGAAGCATCCGGCCATGACCGTTACCGCGAGATGAGGCCGACCGTCGAGGGCATCGTGCGCAAACAGACGACGCTCATCAAAGACATGCTCTCCAAGGCCGAGGCCTTGCTCGAAGGAGGCCGGGCCGAGGATGAGTTTGAAGCCGGCCTTATGCTGTTGGCAGCCAATCGGGGCGCGCCCAAAAACAAACGGCTGTTGAAGATCCTCAAGGAAACGGGGATGAAGAAGCTGATGACCGACGTCGAGTCGGCCTTCATGCGTGACAAGAAGGTGCACGAAATCGACGACCGGATGTACTACTTTATCGACGAGCGTGAACACAGTATCGCTCTGACCGATCTCGGCACCGACCAACTCACCAGGGACGAACAGAAACTCTTCGAGATTCCGGATATTTCCACCATGCTGTCCGAACTGGATGGTGATGAATCGCTGTCTGACGAAGAGCGTCAGCAGAAGACTGATGAGATTTATCGCATCCACGGTGAGCGATCCGAAAAAGTCCACGCCATCAGTCAACTCCTGCGCGGTTACTCGCTATATGAAAAGGACGTCGAATATGTTATGCAGGATGGCAAGGTAATGATTGTCGATGAATTCACTGGCCGTGTCTTGCCGGGAAGGCGCTATTCCGATGGGTTGCATCAGGCCATCGAAGCCAAAGAAGGTGTGCGGATCGAAGCGGAATCACAAACCCTGGCGACGATTACCCTGCAGAACTATTTCCGCATGTACAACAAATTGGCCGGCATGACCGGTACCGCCGAAACCGAGGCGCAGGAACTCTGGGATATCTACAAACTCGACGTGATGGTGATTCCCACCAACGTGCCGGTGGTGCGCGACGATCTTAACGACGAGATCTACCGCACGCGCAGCGAGAAGTACAACGCCATCATCGAGGAGATCGAGAGCCAGAGTGAGAAGGGTCGCCCGATTCTGGTCGGTACGGTGTCGGTGGACGTGTCGGAAACGTTGTCGCGCATGTTGAAGCGCAAGGGCATCCAGCACAATGTGCTCAACGCCAAACATCACCAGAAGGAAGCGGAGGTGGTCGCGCACGCCGGCCAGTCGGGTAATATCACCATTGCCACCAACATGGCCGGGCGCGGCACCGATATCAAGCTGGGCGAAGGCGTCGTCGATGCCGGCGGACTGCACATTGTCGGCACCGGGCGCCATGAGTCCCGGCGCATCGACCGGCAGTTGCGCGGACGCGCTGGGCGTCAGGGTGACCCCGGTTCGTCGAAGTTCTTCCTCTCGCTCGAAGATGACCTGATGCGTCTGTTCGGCGGCGATCGGCTGGGCAGTGTGATGGACCGACTGGGCGTTGAAGAGGGTGAGGTCATCACCCACAAGATGGTGACCAAAGCCATAGAGAGAGCGCAGAAAAAAATCGAAATGCAAAACTTCGCCATCCGCAAGCACACCCTTGACTACGACGACGTCATGAACGTCCAGCGGAGATGGATTTATGAACGTCGACTGGCGGCGCTGGAACGGCCGTCGATTAGAGAGGAAGTGGTCGAGTTGATCGGGGAGGTCCTTGACCTGTTGATTGATGCGCATTGCCCGGAGAAAACCTACCCCGAGGAATGGAACCTCAAGGGGTTCACCGATGATCTGCGGAAGATATATCTGCTGAATCTGGAGTTCAGGCAGGAGGATATCGAAAAGCTCACTCGCG
>CBDUZQ010000388.1:0-2430 GCA_965371755.1 uncultured bacterium | reverse complement strand
CTCTTGACGTTACCGGCGCACCGTCTGTTGTATAGAATATAGCGGTGCTCCTGAGTAACAATTTCGGACCTTCGGCGGGTCGCTGTCAAGAACAACATTACAGTTTGGTCTAACTCAAACCTGAACGGAGTTCAGGTTTTTGACAATGTTTAGTTTGCTACAAGACATCCCGTGGCCGGCGTACATCATCGTATACTGGCGATGCCGGGCGAGTAGTTACTTGACAAGTATTTGACAGTCCACGATTATGCAAATGGATCGCATCGGACAATGGGAACAGCATCAGCCGTAGGAGTCAGGATGAGCAATGCGCAGAAACCTTCATCGAAGCTCTATCTCGGTCTGGCAGTCATCATAGTCGGTTTTGTCTGTCTGCGCACGCCACCGGTGGATTCCTTCTGGTCGATGACGGTCGCACCGCTGCTTCTGATTCTTGGTTACCTCGTTTTGATTCCGTGCGGACTGTGGCCGCGCCGTCCCGAAGTGGTCACATCGGAGAATGAATCCGAATCGGCCAACAGTCGGTCGATAGTCCGGTTCGCCGGTCTCGGGGTTTTCCTCGTGTCGTTGATTACCTACTGTCTGACACTTTGGCCGGGTCCCCGGTGGTGGGACAGCGCCGGTTACATGGCCAGCAGCATAACTATGGGGGTCGACGGCGCGCCGGGATCGTTGCTCTTGCAGTTGCTGGGACGTCTGTCATGGTTCGCGACCTTTTTCGTGACACCGTCGGCGCGGCTCAATCTGTTGTTAGCTCTGGCGACGGCGCTGGCGGTGACAATACTGTTCTTCACTATAGTTCGCCTGCTGCGTTTCATGCGAGGGGACGATGACGAAGACGACACGGCGATTGTCACCGGGGCGCTGGTGGCATCGTTGACGCTCGCCTTTGCAGTCAGCGTCTGGGCCCATGCCACCTACACCAACCCGTATGGGTTGAGCCTGCTGACGGCGGCCGTGCTGTTCTACCTCGCCGTGCGATGGTGGGAAAACCCCGACGCTGAGGGGGCAGGCAGTTTTCTGTTGCTGGCGGCGTTTGTTTTCGGTCTGGACCTAAGCGTGCATCGCAGCAACATATTGTTCATTCCCGGCTTCTTCGTGATGGTGCTGGTGCGACGACCGCGCACGTTTCTATCCGGTCGCCTGTGGTTGTGTGGTGTGGGTTTGTTCGCGCTCGGAATATCGCTGCAACTGTTCAACATGTTTCGTGCTCACCTCGACCCGCAGATCAACTTCTCCGACCCCGACAGCTTTCCTGCTCTATGGGACTACCTGGCTCTTAAGCAGCGGGGCATCTCGATGTTCGGGGCTGATCTCCTACAGCGCAACGGTCCACTGTGGGATATTCAGATCAACCACGAGTACCTGCGCTACCTGGGGTGGAATTTCGCCGGCTTCGATTACGAATCTCTGGGTATCAAATGGAACGCCCTGTACGGGCTGCCGCTGGCGGTCGGCCTCGTCGGTTTCCTGTACAGCTTCATGCGCAAGAGAGCAGCGTTACTGATCCTAATCATGTTCCTTAGCTCAAGCGCCCTGGCGATCTTCTACCTGAACATCCCGGTCGACTACTTCCGCAAGATGGACCGCCACTTCCTGCCCTCGTTCATGATCTTCGCAGTTTGGATCGGCCTTGGCTCCTGCTTCCTGATGCAACTGTTATCCAGAGTGACTGGATACCGACCGGCGGTAGACTGGCTGTTAGCTTTGCTGCTGGTGATCGCGCTGCCAGTGAATGCTCTGTTTGCTAACTGGAAGATCAACGACCAGAGCCAAAACTACACGCCGTACGATTATGGCCACAATCTGCTTGAAACCTGCGAACCAGACGCTATCCTCATCACCGCCGGCGATAGTGACACCTTTCCGATATGGTACTTGCAGATGGTCGAAGGCTTTCGCACCGATGTCATCAGTCTGAACTACCCTCTCCTGAATACTTCATGGAGACTGCACAGTCTATTGAAATACCGGCCCGACCTGCCGTGGAGCATGAGCGACGATTCAGTGGCAAACATGAGGCCCATTGTGATCGATAGTCACACGGTGACCATCTACACTATTGGTCCAGACAGTCTGCTGGTGGAGTTGACAGTGGCGCCGACGGTCAACGGTCAGTTTCTCCTGGTAGCCGATCAGGTGTTGCTCAATATCCTCAAAACCAACCGCTGGCAACGCCCTGTCTACATCTCCATTGGCTTGGGTGGACGCATTCCCCTTGGGCTGAACGACTATCTCAGGTTCGACGGTCTGGCCTTGCGGGTGGCGCCGGATTCAGCCGAGCGTCGCAACCTCAGCGCGCTTGAAAAGAACCTCCTTGATCGCTACGCCTACCGCGGTCTGGGCGGCGAGATCATGCTGGACCGGGAGTCGCGCAACATGACCAACAACTACCGCCGCGCCTTTGCTTACCTCGATGCTCACTACACC
>CBDUZQ010000387.1:0-2431 GCA_965371755.1 uncultured bacterium | reverse complement strand
CCGACGATGATGTCTCCGCTATCGTGTCGCAGCGTATTACAGCCTTGCTGGAGGCGCAACTGCGATCGCGAGATAATCTGCAAGTGGAACGCATGCAACGCTTCGTGCCGTTGGCCCGTGAACTTGGTGAGAGTGATGACGGATCATCACTTATCGCCATGCTGCTGGACGACTATTATCAGCAAACCCTGTATGCCCCTCCGCCGCAACCACCATCGGAATCCTCGCAGGAACGGAAGGTAATAGACAAGAAACGTTCTGACAGAAAGCCTCGTCGAAGCCCTCCGAGGAAGAGACGTTAGCAGTCGCCCGTAGTCGGCTTTATTCACAAACTCTCAGCCGGGCAGTGATGCTGTTCAGCGCCTACGGAGTATACGTCACAAATCTCAGGAAATACCGGCTGACGGCCTGTTGTTGTGGGCCGGTGTACAAGTATATGTCCGGTACAGTGTCAGCCAACGGCATGGTTTCATTCCCGGCGGCGTCCACGAAAGAGATGCTTGAGTTGAACGGTTCGCGTTCGGGGAAGAACAATAGCCCCCAGTCCGGGCGATATATCTCCACCCGATCATCGACGCGACCATCCGGGTACTTCAGGCCGTATTGATTGTACTGATCCAGTCCGAGAATCTCCAGATAGCTCTGGGTAAGCCCGCCTACTTCCTGGCAGTTTCGATTGGAATCAGACAACTCCGCACCCGGCAGGCCTTTCCACACCGATATGTTCAGGTCTTCAAGGACCACGCCCCTGGGAACCTTATAGCAATTGCGCCACATAAGTTGCCAGGACTGCTGAGTGTGATCGGGATTGTTGTGACGAAGTATGCACAGCACGAGGGAGTCACCATACTCCGTTTGGCTGAGATCGCCTATGGTGATCGTATCCTGCGTTTCCGCACGCACGATTTTCATCCACGCACCGAGAGCACGATACCGGCCTTTTTCGGAATTGAAGACGACATAGTGCAAATTGCGTTCAGCATCGTTAAACCACTGATAGGCGGACCTGTCAACTTGTGTGACGTAGATTCCGGTGATTCGCTCGCCACGTCCGATATGCGGATTCCTCGGGTCGACCATCATCACGGCCAAGTCCGCCGTTATCCACTCACTCGGGTCTTTCTCCTCCTCGTAGATGAGCAAATCGATCACTGAGTCGTTAGGACCAAACTCGCCGGGATAGCCCAAATCAAAAACACGACCGGCCGCAAATTCATAATCGCGTACGACGCTCATGCTGCTGTCCGGGATTGGTCCCGGTCCTATTCCCGTCTGGAGGAAACGCCAATCGGCCACCTCGACCGTGTCCCATGTATCGTTCTCGGTTGTCTCATCCTCAAACCAGACGCGGGCGTGAGTGATACGCGTCCAATCCGGCGTTCCGTCATCGTCGACTATTTCGTCCATAGCGGCGGTGTCCTTAATGGGGATTCGATAGGTCCGCCAGCGACGCTCCACGGCAACATCCAGCGGCCAGTCAGAGTCGGGTACGCGGAATGAGTCAGACTCGAAGTCGATCACATAGGAGAAGTAGGAGTTGATCTGGTTGAACCCATACCCCGATGATAAGGCTTCGGCATCCGGCCGATCCTGCGCTAACGGGTCATCGATGTTCCCTTCAGTGCCGTTGAGCCATTCGTAGCGTATTGATTCGTCGTCCCAATCAAAGTTCTCGCACTCGTCCGGCGGCAGTGGACACTTGCCGTCGCCCAGGAAATACCAGTTGTCGCCGTTGGGGTCTGGATTGGTCGCAGGGTCGTAGTATGACTCATCCTGATCGCGCAGCATGTCGAGGCCGACGTCTTCCTCTTCTTCGCAAACGCCGTTCCGGGCGCCGGTCGCGATGCCGTCTTCAGATGCCGCCCAGCCGTCGCCGTTGATGTCCTCGCTGATGCGTCCGAACTCGAGATGCATTCGACCGCTCGCGGCGCGTGCCCTGAGTTCGAAGTACTGGGTGGTGTCGTGAATATAGTAGCCATAATCGCCAAGATAACAGGTGACACCCGCCCATGATTTGAGACCGGTGGCGACGGTGTCGATAACCAAACCATCGTTGAGGATAACGGTATCGGTTGTGTAGTGCCGGGGGCGGAATATCATCCGAAGGGTGCGCAAGACTCCCTGACCCTGAGCGGCTTCTCGATCCCAGACATCCTCGACTCTGATCAAATCGTGCGGCGTGTGCCAGAGCAGCCGGCCCCTGATGTAGTTGTCATCAAGTTGTGCCGGCATGGAGGACACATGCCAATCAGTACGCGTCAACGGGAGAGCCGGATCATCTTCTGTCACCTCCCACAAGGACGGGTCAATCAGCGAAAAACTACCATCTCCGCTGCAACCAATTACCAGCACGCCGAGCAAAGCCAACAGTATCGATAGTCGTCTATAGGTCATGAACTCTCCTTTTGCTTTCGTCACCTTTTCTAACTTC
>CBDUZQ010000386.1:0-2443 GCA_965371755.1 uncultured bacterium | reverse complement strand
CATGCAGGCATACACCAGATACGGGTTGGCCGCCGGGTCGGGCGAGCGCAACTCGATCCGGGTGGCCTGTTCCTTGCCGGTACGATACATCGGTACCCGCACCATGCTGGAACGATTGCGCCGTCCCCAACTGATATACACCGGCGCTTCGTAGTCCGGCACCAGCCGCTTGTACGAATTCACCCACTGATTGGTAATCAGCGCGAACTCCTTGACGTGTCTCAGAATCCCGGCCATATAGTGCCGCGCCATCTTCGACAGATTGTACTGAGCATTCGAGTCGAAAAAGAGATTCTTGTCGCCGGAGAATATCGACTGGTGACAATGCATGCCACTACCGTTGACACCGTAAATAGGTTTCGGCATGAAGGTCGCATATATCTCGTTCTGCATCGCGACTTCCTTGACAATGAAGCGATAGACCTGCGCGAAGTCGGCCATCACCAGCGCCTCCTGGTACTTCAAATCGATCTCGTGCTGACTGGGCGCCACCTCGTGATGCGAACATTCCACCGGGATGTCCATAGCCTCCAACGCCGCCACCGTCGCCGTACGCACCTGGGTGCCGAAGTCGATGGCGTCGAAATCGAAGTAACCGGACTTGTCCAGTCCATTGGTCTCCTCATCGTTTTCGAAATAGAAATACTCGATCTCCGGACCGACATAAAACGTCCAGTTCTTGTCCTCGAGTTTGGCCAGGTTGCGCTTGAGCGCCCAGCGAGGGTCGCCGTCGTATGGCGTGCCATCGGTGTTCTGGATGTCGCAGAACATCATGGCGACCCGCTCGCCGGAGATCTCCCACGGAATGATCCGGAACGTCAGCGGGTCCGGCACCGCCATCAGATCGGATTCTTCTATGCGCGCAAACCCCTCCACCGAGGAACCGTCGAAGCCCTGACCTTCCTCCAGGACCTGCTCGATCTCGCTACGGGTGATGGACATCCCTTTGATCTTGCCGAGAATATCGGTGAAACAGAGCCGAATGTAGCGCACCCCGCCCTCGTCGATCTGTCTGAGCACGTCTTCTTTGGTCTTGGTCATGGTAGGCTCCTTACGGAAGGTGGTCAGCCAGCACAGTGAAACCGCCAATAAAGGGATGGTGATTGGGATAACAAACTAAAAATGTCCGGGGCGGGAAAATAGTGTGCTCGGCGGGCACCGTCATCGCGGACTGCTACTCAAACCTATTGGTTGGGCGCGCGTAGCGCGAAAGACACGGCTTGACCGTGCAAATCTGGGTTTGCCGACTCGCGGTCGATTGGCTATATTGCGACCGGAAGCGGATGCCGTCTGGTGGCGGTCCCGGCCTTCAAAGCCGTGCGGGGGGCAGTTATGCTGTCCCCGGTGGGTTCGATTCCCACCCCTTCCGCTTTAGTGTCCCTCACACCCGCAGCTTCAGTATCTCCCGCGTCTTGTCTTCAGCAATATCCTGATGCTCGCCGAGCTTGAAGGGGAACTTGCCGATCCGTTTGGCGATGACGTCGCACGCCTCCGGGCCGATGTCGTATTCGGACAGCTTGGTCTTCTGACCAACCGATCGGAAGAACTCCTCGGTCCGGGCAATCGCGGCGTCGATCCGTTCATCCTCTGAACCACTAGTGATCCCGAAAACCCGCTCGGCGTACTGCAGGAGCTTCGCTCTTTTTTTCTCCTTCTGCACCTGCATGGTTCCGGGGAGCACTATCGCCAATGTCTGGGCGTGATCCAGCCCATACTCGGCGGTGATTTCGTGGCCGATCAAATGTGTCGCCCAGTCCTGCGGGACACCGAGGCTGATAAACCCGTTCAGCGCGCAGGTAGCCGCCCACATGATGTTGGCCCGGGCGTCATAGTCGTTCGGAGTGGCCAGCACCTTAGGACCTTCCTCGATAAGCGTCTGCATGATCGATTCGCACAGACGATCCTGCAAGGGAGCATTGGCGGGAAACGTGAGGTATTGCTCGACCACATGAATGTAGGCGTCGACAATGCCGTTAGCCGTCTGCCTTGGCGGGAGGGTGAAAGTGGTCTCCGGATCGAGAATCGAAAATTTCGGATACACCGCCGGCGACGCAAAGAAGTCTTTCTGCTTTGTCTCCGTCCGCGAAATCACGGCTCCGGCGTTCATCTCCGAACCGGTGGCCGGAAGCGTCATCACGTCGCCGAGCGGCAAGGCCTCTTTGACCGGTATTTTCTTGGCTACAATATCCCAGGGGTCGCCGTCTTTGTACAGCGCCGCGGCGGCAATGAACTTGGTGGCGTCAAGAACCGATCCCCCACCCACCGAAAGTAGAGAATCGACCTTCTCCTCCTTGATAACCTCCACGGCTTTCATACAAGTTGCATACTGCGGGTTCGGTTCGATTCCGCCAAACTCGCTGACAGTGTGATTGGACAATGCCTTGACCACCTGGTCGTAGACGCCGTTGGTTTTGATCGAGCCGCCGCCGTAGATCATCAGCAC
>CBDUZQ010000385.1:0-2467 GCA_965371755.1 uncultured bacterium | reverse complement strand
GAATACTTGAATCATCAGAAGAACCTTCACAGCTATGGCCACCCTACCGGCACGGCTGAGATCGATGAACTGAATGAGCAGTCCAATGAGACTAACACGGCCAACCCCGGCTCTCAGGATCAGAGCGAGAATGCGGGTCGATAATTGTAGGGAGCGGCACACAAGGCTCCCCAACCGAGGATAAACCCATGAGCGAATTGATCGACAACGCCCAGAAGCGACGCGAGTTGCTGAAACACATGATACTTCAACTCCACAAAGGCGAGGCGCCGGATGCGATCAGAAAACAGTTGATCCGGTTGTTGGGTGAGGTGCCCTACAACGACGTCGTCGAGGTAGAACAACAGTTGATCTCCGAGGGTCTGCCCACCGAGGAAGTGCTGAAACTGTGTGACATTCATACCGAGGTTCTCAAGGGTCAGATAGACCTGTCCGAATCATCCGCGGCGCCGCCCGGCCACCCGGCGCACACTTTCAGACAGGAAAACCGTGCGCTGGAAGGGGAACTGGCGCTGCTCGACAAGCTGTTTGCGACTATCGACCAACTGCCGCCGGAGGCCGATGCCGCCGAAATCATGGCGCAGGTGCGGGTACGAATGAATGCGTTGTCCGATGTCGAGAAGCATTACCAACGCAAAGAGAACCTGCTGTTTCCGTTTCTCGAAAAGCACGAGATCACCGGACCACCCACCGTGATGTGGGGTAAACATGACGAAACGCGCGAACTGATGAAGGGAGCCATCGAGGCTCTGCAAAACATGTCGGACATCACGGCCGAAGAGGCTCGCATCGTCACTGAAGCGGTCATCAGGCCGGCCTCGAAGTCGATTAGTGAAATGATCTACAAGGAGGAAGAGATTCTCCTGCCCATGTCTCTGGACACGCTCACCGAAGCCGAATGGCTGGACATTTACAACCAGAGCTTGTCGATAGGTTTCTGTCTTTATGACCCCACCGACGAATGGCGACCGCAGATCGACGGCGATACGGAAGCGACCACCGACCAGGAGGAGCGCATCCAACTACCGTCCGGCAGTTTCAGCCCGACTGAACTCGCCGCCATCCTCAATGCCATCCCATTTGACCTGACCTTTGTCGACAAGGATGATACCGTACGCTATTTCACGCAGGGTCGTGAACGAATTTTTCAGCGCAACCGCGCCATTCTTGGCCGCAAGGTGCAAATGTGTCACCCTCCCAAATCTGTTCATATTGTGGAGAAGATACTTGATGATTTCAAGAGCGGTTCACAGAACCAGGCGGCGTTCTGGATAAATCTTGGCGAGCGGTTTGTGCATATCGAGTACTATGCGCTGCGCGATGGACGGGGCGGATACCTCGGCACTCTCGAAGTCAGCCAGGACCTGACCGAGAAGCGCGCTCTCACCGGCGAGCAGCGATTGCTCAGTTACGATAGTACCAACTGATGAATCAGGCGACCGCAAAACCGCCCATCACACCGGAGATGAAAGTTGCCGCGCTGCTCGATGCATACCCCGATCTGGAGGCGCTGCTTTATGAGATCGCGCCGGCTTTTGCGAAGCTGCGCAATCCGCTGCTTCGCAAGACGGTCGCCAAAGTCACCACTCTGCGCCAGGCCGCCAGAGTGGCCGACGTTGAACTTGCTACCATGATCAACCGGCTACGTGAGGCAGCCGGTCAGACGCCGGGCGACGACCTCTCTACCGGTAAAGACTCGGAGTCGACCACACCCGCATGGGTAGAGCAAAGTCGAGTCGTGCAGACCTTCGACGCGCGCTCGGCGATCGAGCGGGGTGAGCAGCCTATGGGACGCGTCATGGCTGAACTGAAGAAGCTTAACAGTGGCGAAGTCTACGAGCTGATCACGCCGTTTGTCCCGGCACCCTTGATCGATATGGCTGCGAAGCAGGGGTATGAGGCATGGTCCACTGATTCCGGCGACGGGGTAGCCCACACCTATTTTCGACAGACGTCCGATCGTTAGGAGGTTTTGTGCGCGGAGTACGTTCCCGCGCGAAGCGCGAAAGAGTGGCTTGCCACTTAGAACAAATCATCCAGATCATCGCCACCGACGCCACCACCCGGCAACTCGCCGTGTTCCTGGAGATACTGCTGGATCAGTTCGCTTTCACGTTTTGTAAACATCGGGTCTTCTTCGAATATGAAGAACGCCGCCTCTCCGGGGCTATCCAGTTTTTCACTGAGGCTCTGATGCAGATCAGGGCTGCCGGTTATTGCGAGCACTTTCTTCTCAGCATCCAGAAGTTGGAACACGCCCTCGACAGGCGGCACAGCCGCCACCGCCTCGGTGTTGAACGGTTGCCATAGTTCGGGCGGCAGCACGACCGGCCTGATCATCTGCCGAAGGTGACAACGCAAACAGCGATCCGCCTCGGCTCTCGCCATCTGTGCCGAGTAGGTTTGCTCAATCATGCGGAAATCTGATATGCGCTCATCAGGTGCGGAAACTGTGGCGCTTTGGCGC
>CBDUZQ010000384.1:0-2467 GCA_965371755.1 uncultured bacterium | reverse complement strand
TGCGGACTGAATGGATTATTGCGTTGTTAATATGTCTGGCCGTATATGTCGGGACAGTGCGCACCGTATGGCCCTTTTCGTCGCTGATAGATTGGCAAGAGACTTACAAGCACGGTGTCTCTGGTGGCCAGGCGGAACACGGCTACCGGGGAGGCGGGGGCGGCAGGGGGCCGGCGAGTCTCGGCTCAGGCTACGGAGATATAAACACCGGCGGCGTTGGAAGTCAAGCCAATGCGGGCAGAGACTGCTCTCATGATGAGACGGAGGGTATAAGTGCAACACAGAGAGGACGCGGCATGCAAGGCGGAGGCCAGGGCCAAGGCGCAAATGCCCCAAGGCGTGGTATGGGTCAGATGACGCTTAGCGAGCTCTGCCAGAGCGAGGGCATTGAACTCGCGCGGGCAATCGGACGTCTGCGAAATGAGGGTTTCACAGCACAAGGAACGATGACGATTCGGGAGATCGCCGACGGGGCAGGTGTGCATCCGCGCGAACTACGCGATATACTGGGATTAGAAGGCGACTGTGATCACGAGTGAACGTCAATCTGGCCAGCCGCGTCCGAGACAGATACTCATAAGAAAGGGGCGAATCATGCCGAAGATATCTCTTATCACCGTAGCGGTCGTCGCAGTTGCAGCAGCGAATGGACTCGCGCAAATGCGCGGGGGCGGCGGGATAAGCATAGGTACCTCGCTGACGACGTTCACAACCGACGATTTCAGCGGATCGGGTAACTGCGCCTTCTGTCATAGCAGTCGTATTGACAGCACCGGTCAGGATGTCTCCATGGATCGGCAATGGCGTTCGACCATGATGGCCAATGCCGCCAGGGACCCCCTCTGGCAGGCGAAATTCAGCTCCGAGGTGAACCGTAATCCCGAGCTTCGCGATGTCATCGAGGATAAATGCTCCCGTTGTCACATGCCCATGGCACGTGTCCAGGCGGTCACGGAAGGTATACCGGTGGCCGTGCTCGACGAGGGTTTCCTTAGTGCAACCCATCACCTGCACGAGGCGGCTATGGACGGCGTATCGTGTTCGCTGTGCCACCAGATCGACGAGAGCGGCCTCGGTACGCCCGCCAGTTTCACAGGCAACTACGTGATCGACACGACCACGTCCTCGCCATATCGATGGGTTTATGGCAGCTTCGCGCAGCCGCTTCAGCGTCCTATGCAGATGCACGTCGGGTACACGCCGGTGCATGGGGCACACGTGAATGACTCGTCTTACTGTGGCGCCTGTCACACCTTGTACACGCCCGTCGTAGATATGGAGGGCAATATCATCGGAGAGTTTCCGGAGCAGACGCCATACCTCGAGTGGGAGCACAGCGTATATAGTAGCGAAACCGGCGAAAACAAGCACTGTCAGGATTGTCACATGCCCGAAGGGGAGGGGATGGTGGCTCTGTCCAATCGACCGCACTGGCTTGGAGCCAGGTTTCCGGTCGGCCAGCACACCTTCGTCGGAGGAAACAGCTTTCTCCTCGGGATTCTCAAGTCGCACGGCACGGAGTTGGGTGTAACGGCACACGCTGCACACCTTGATGCGACTGCCGACCTGACAATCGGGCAACTGACGCGGCATACGGCGCAACTGTCCCTCCTCAGCCAGGATGTTAAGGGCGGTGTGTTCACGGCCGTCTTACACGTATCCAATCTGGCCGGGCACAAGTTCCCGACCGGGGTGCCGATTCGCCGCGTTTGGCTGCATGTCCGCGTCACCGACCAGCAAGGCCGGTTGGTCTTCGAGTCTGGCGCCCCCTGGTCCGACGGCCGGATAGCTGGAAATGACGCTGACGACCTCGCAACGGCTTTTGAGCCGCACTACGACGTGATCACCGGCGCCGACCAGGTCCAGGTGTACGAAACCATCATGCACGACAGTGACGATCAGGTGACGTACACGTTCCTCAACGCCGCCGGCTACCTGAAGGACAACCGGCTGCTGCCCCAGGGTTTTGACAAAGCGAGCGCCGATTCCGACATTGCCGTGTACGGCGATGCTGCCGGGGACCAGAATTTCACCGGCGGGGCCGATACCGTGACATACCAGATCAATGTCAGTAAAGCGCAACTGCCCGTACAGTTCACAGCCAGGCTACTGTACCAGCAGGTCGGGCGCCGGTTCATGGAGGACCTGCGCCGAGATGCGACCCCGCAAGTGGAACGGTTCGCCGGTTACTACGACGCGGCCGACAAAACTCCCGTGGAGATCGCGGTCGTGCCCTAAGATGCCATTCCGGTTCGGCAACACAAGCCCGTTCAGTCCCAGGGGCGAGACAGAGACTGACCACCGGCAGGTGATATGGCTCAAAAATAGTATCTTACCCGCAACTCTGCCCTGTAATCATTTTGTTTTTCTCCGAACTCGGTATATGAATCCCCCACAAGAAAGGTTGTTCTTAGTCGAAGTTCCAGATTTTTGATGCCGGTGTACAATAATTCGGGGCCAATGGAAA
>CBDUZQ010000383.1:0-2479 GCA_965371755.1 uncultured bacterium | reverse complement strand
ATGTGCTTGCCGAATTCTCCGGAGGTCGCAGAGAAAGACGGTTAGCCACAATGGTTGTGAAGGGGATTCCGAACGGTGATTCCGCCATGTCGAGGGCAGTTGCCCTTCCGCCGGCCATTTCTGCGAAACTCATCATGGAGGGTAAGATTAAGGCGACAGGTACCCTTATGCCTCCGACTCTTCCTGAACTTTACAAGCCGGTACTTGGTGAGTTGAGTGATTTCGGTTTCAAATTCGACCGCAAGACAATACCACTGTAGATAACCATGGACGGGTGGCCCGAGGCCACCCGATTTGGAATCATCGCGGCTACTTGAGCAGGATCATCTTACGCGCATTGATGAACTCGCCGGCCACGATACGATAGTAGTAGATGCCGCTGGCCACCGTCCCGCCGTCGTGATTGCGACCATCCCACACCACCTGGTGCGGTCCGGCCGACCTGGTATCGTCCACCAGAACCTGGATTGTCTGACCAAGCAGGTTCAGCACTTCGATACGGACACGCGAACGCGACGGCAGATTGTATTCTATCGTGGTGGACGGGTTAAACGGATTGGGGTAGTTGGGGTTGAGGAGGTACTTCTCCGGCACGGATTCACCATCGGCAGCGACATCCATCGGCAACGCCGGGGTGTAGACAACATCAAGCACCGAGCGGTAGAGAATAAACGTGTTGTCGTCACCATTGGAATCACTAACGGCGGTCAGCACTACCTCAATCTCACCATCGCTCAACTCAGATTCCTGCACGCTTATAGAGTCGTCAGGGTTGGGTCCGATTAGAAAATGACGACGGTGGAGGTTATCCAAATCCAGCGAGTCAACCGTGACCACCAGGTCGCCGTTAGCGCTATTTCGCAGAAACAATTTCAGCCGCACCTGTTCGACCAGGCCATCCGGCAGCAGAGGCGGGCTGATGTCGATGACCGAGTGAACGAAGCTGAGAAGTGATGTCGGCTGACCGAACTCGCTGTTACCGGGCAAGGTGGCCTCCCAATACACGACCCCGCTGTCATTGTCAAGGCGAGTAGTTCGGAGGGTTATGTTCTCGTCGATGCTTTCCTGGTAGTAGGCGTCCTCAGCGACAACGCTGGCTGCGGCGAAGAGGCCCAGCAAGAGTATAACCAGATTTGTTCTCATGGTATTCTCCTCAACGGTTTTTTCGATAGATCTGAGCAACAATTATACCGAGGCGTCTGTTTCCCTCAAGTGGTTGCGGATACACGACTTAATTAACAGGGCGAGCGGTCCGGTTTGCAGTTATTTGCAGTACTTTTGGCAGATATCTCCGAGACCTGCTGCTTAGGCAGTCAGCCCGAACTCACCCGTAGCGGGCCGGGACTTGAGAGAACACCTACGTCCCCGCTGGCCTTGTAAGCTCTTTCAGCTTCTCCTCACTAACGCGATAAAAGGAGTACTTGTATCCATAGTACAGCGCGAAACCATAGAACAGGAGATCCACTGGGTTGAACGTTTCCACCAGCATCTCAACCGCAGTATCAAAGTCAAGCTGTGACAGCACCGCCGTAACTTCCACCCCCTCCTCTTTGGCAATGAAGACACAGATAGTAAGAAGATTCCCCGCCAGACAACCGGCCAGCGAGAAAACCGCGCCGATCACACCGAAGCTGGTGTCAACCCCCTTGCCGAACTGTCGGACCGAATAGCCGACCAGAAACCCGACCCCTATGGCCATCCAGCCGATCTGGTAATCCGTGTAATAGGTTACCATCGCCCAAACCCAGGCGCCCAGGGCAGCCGCGCCGATACCACCAAGAACACCCATCGCGAGATTCTGATTGTCGCGCACCTCCTGAAGGTGCTGCTGCAGCCTTATCTGGTCGATCTCGACCGGAGGTTTCGGCTGCTCGTTCTCAGGTTTTTCCATACTTTCTTTCCCGGAATCGACTTTTACATCGCTGATCCTGTAATCTCAGATATCCCTCGCGGCAGAAGGTGTTCTACCTCAAGGCCGACCGCTGGAGTGAAATATACGACAGGCCCTTGTTACAGGCAAGTGATGCTCGTGGGCAGCAGACGTCCTGAGGCTGTCCCTTGGCTATCCTGGATACGTCCATCAAGCGGGCAGACCGGGAGGGCTGCCGCGCACAGGTTGAATCAAGGCCGACCCGTGCTGTCGGAGTGAGTGCTGTCCGGCATCAGTTGCATGAGGAACTCGATACCGCCATTGTGGAACTCGATACGCCTTCGAGGTGGGTTCTTGACCGATGGATCAATACACTGCTCCGGCGCCCCCAGTCGAGTGGGGAAAAGTGCGTCGCTTTCGTAATCGCTCACGTCGTAGTAGTCGTACAATTTGGCCGACAGCGACAACATGTTGCCGGTAACGCCGGCGATGCTGTTATCGGAGCAACTTTCCCAGAAGAAAAAGATGGCCGCCGTACCGTCGGGCACCAGGTTGACATGTTCACTTGAAACCACCAGCCGCAGAAGTGAGGCTCGCCGACCGATCCCG
>CBDUZQ010000382.1:0-2482 GCA_965371755.1 uncultured bacterium | reverse complement strand
CTTTCTTGCTCCGGAATGTACAACTCGCGGTGAAGACGAGGATTGTCCGGCAGTACCGTGCCGAAATGTCGCCCGCGATGAAACAGACCGACGATATTCCGCTCGACCCGTTTGAGAATTCGGATCACGCTGCCGGTCTGTCGGTCACCACGCATCCCGGTCAACCGCACCATCACCTGATCGCCATCCATAGACGTGAGCAGTTCAGTAGGCGGAATCATGATGTCCTCAGGTTCACCCTCACGAATAAGGAAACCGGTGCCGCTGCGGGTCATCTGCAGTGTACCGGTGGCGATATTCAGTTCCGAGGCCACACCGATCCGGTTGCGTTTCAATCGCACCAGTTTACCACCATCGAGCAACTGGTTGATCAGTTCTCGAAACCGCCGATAGTTCGGCTGAGCTATTCCGAGCGCCTTGGCTAATTCCTTGACCTTCATAGGGTGGTAGGATTTTTCGCGGATGAAGCTGAGGATTGTCTTTGAATCAAATTTCATGTGACCAAGATACAGCAGGTCAAGTCATCGCGTCAAGCGAAACTGCCACAACACCGTCAAAATGGCAGCACGGTCAAGCCGTGTCTCTCTCGCTTCGTAAGACTGCCTGAAGTTCACTTGGTGGATTCGCTCGGCAACACACCCCTAAATCCCCTCTCAAGAGGGGACTTTGACGAAGAGATGTTTCTGATATCCTCGTGACCGATAAATAGAGGCACGGTGAGTCTTCCTTTCATTACAAAACATCAGATGATCCTCGTTCCTTCCCCTCTGGAGAGGGGCGGGCCCGCCGAAGGCGGTACCGGGGTGTGTTCCGACACGGCAGATGTCCACATCTGCCGCGTCTAAGGCAGCGTTTGACAAAGCGGCTGGATAGCTGTTTCTTGTCCCAATGGAAGCTGTCAAACTGCTCGCCCTGTTTCTTCTGATCGTAATTGCCCTGCGTCTCAAGCTGTCGGTGGGCGTGACCCTTCTTGGCGCCGGAGTGGTCACGGCTGTTCTGTATTCAGTTTCGGCGATGGAGTTGCTTGAGGGCTATTGGCAGTTAGCGCAATCGAAGAAGTTCATTTTCCTCACGTCAGTCGTTCTGCTGATCACGTTTTTGGGATCATTGTTGAAAGAAGTGGGCTATCTGGATCGGCTTTCCCAAGCATGTCGCGGCCTGTATGGCGGCAAGCGCACAGCCACTGCCATCCTGCCGCCGCTGATTGGGCTGATGCCGATGCCGGGCGGGTCGTTGTTGTCGGCGCCGCTGATCGACAAGGTGCTATCCGAACCGCGCTACAGGCCGGAGTTCCGGACCGTGACAAACTATTGGTTTCGACATATTGCCGAGTTCGCCTGGCCGCTCTACCCGGGACTTATTCTCTCCGAAGCTATCACCGGGATGCCTATTGGCGACGTGGCCGTCATGCAATTACCGTTGACCGTCATGATGGTTATCATCGGGCTACTGTTTTTCATCAGAGCCATCCGACCCGGTACTGCCGGAACCTCTCGAAACGGCCTGGCTTTGATGGGGATTCTGGGCGCGCTGTGGCCGATCATGCTGGCTATCGCCATTTACGGATTCACCGGAATCGAATTGGCCTGGGCGGTGCTGATCTCAGTCGGCCTGTTGATCGTAGTGGTCCGACCAAAGCGAACGGCATTGCTCACAGCGGCCAGACGCGGCTTCTCGTACAAATTGGTGCTACTGATATTCGGAACCCTGTCGTTTCAGACGGCATTGGAATTGGCCGGCGCCATCGAAGCCATCCCACGGCTCGCCACCAGTTACAGCCTGCCGCCGGAACTGATCATCATCCTGGTCTGTGTCATCGCCGGGCTTCTTACCGGGATGGTGGCTGCTTACGTCGCGCTGGGCTACACAATCCTGGCTGGGTTTATGTATCAGCCGGAGATAATCCCCGGTCATATCATGCTGGGGTATCTGTCCGGTTTTGTCGGGATGATGCTCTCCCCCGCGCATCTTTGTTTGATTTTGACCAACGAGTATTTCAAGAGCGACCTTGGTCGCGTCTACCGCCGGCTGGCTCCACCGCTGGTGCTGGTCTTTTTGGGTGGGATCTTGCTTTACTTTTCGGGCTGGCCGGAGTGGTTTGCGACTCGATAGACACCACGGTTGTGTGTCGGGTCACAACCACGCCTTCGGCGTATCCAAGACCCAACACAACGAGACAAACAAGGTTTTTGACGGCCACCCGACCCATGTCATGCCGGACTTGATCCGGCATCCAGTCCTGGATTCTAAGACTGGATTCCGGCCTTCGCCAGAATGACGATGTTAGAGCATTCGGTGCGCGGTGGATGTCCACATCTGCCGGGTATTGTGACAATGCGCAGCGTACATCCTCGTGCACCGTGATGCCTTTGTCCACAGCACAGTGCCGGGCACTCGGATCGGCGCTCGGCGCGAAAATGGGTTCGTTTTGGGTACTTTCGCTTTTTCCTAACAGCATCGGGGGGGCAATGGGTTCGTTTTG
>CBDUZQ010000381.1:0-2494 GCA_965371755.1 uncultured bacterium | reverse complement strand
ATATCATTACTCGGCTCGATGATGGACGCATTCGCAGCGAGAATATCTTCACCCTGTCCACGTTCACTACCGGTGACTATACTATCCCACCCATTCCGGCCCTCTTCAACCTGCCCGACGGCGGCAGGAAAATGGTTCTTTCGGAGGCAGTGCCAATCACGGTGAACTCTCTGTTGGGCAGTGAGTCCGACTCAGCCGACATACGTCCTCTGAAACCGCCGAAGCCGCCCGAGGTGTTTGCTCGCGATCCCAGGGAGAAGTTTATCTATGGCGGCATTGCACTGTTGTTCATTCTGATCGTAGCGTTGTTGTTGTGGCGCAGATTCCGGCGCAGGAAGAGTTCGAGTGGTCCGATTGACCGGCGAACCAAATGGGAGATCGCTTTCGAGCGTCTCGCCTTGCTGAAAGAGCAGAACCTGGTAGCTCAGGAGCTATACAAACAATACTATATCGAGTTGACCGAGATAGCACGAGAGTATCTCGGTCGGATGTATGCTGTGGACGTTCTTGAAATGACCACCGATGAGTTCCTTCGGGCGTTTCATGAGATTTCCCTCCCCGACCAGTTGTACGGCGCCATGCACAGCTTCTTCGATCATGCCGATCTGGTCAAGTTTGCGAAATACATTCCTGAACGCGCCCGAGCCGAAGCGGATTTCGATGTCGTCCACGATCTCGTCGAAGCGGTCCGGGTCGATCATGAACGAAGAAGACAGACCGAGATCGCCATCACAACCGACGACCACAATAAGCAGGACCGGATGACAGAGGTGGCCGGATGAACATCGAGTTTGCCGGACTCAGCCTGAATCTGTTCGATGTCATCGACACTACCGTGCCGGCGTTGGTGATATTCATCGTCGGTGGATTGGTGCTTGCGTATATGGCGTATCATCATTTGAGACGCAAGCGGTTCAAGGCGGCCACTATAAAGTATTCCGACGTGCGGATTATCAAGCGGGCCGCGCGAACTTCGCGTCAGCGCTATCGTTTTCTGTTGACCTTTCTTCGTATGACGGCGGTGCTGTTGTTCGTCGTCGCTCTTGCCCGACCGCGCAGCGGCACCGAGTACACCGAAGTGACCTCCGAGGGTATCGACATCATGCTGGCTCTCGATGTGTCTTCGTCCATGCAGGCCGAGGATTTCAAACCGCATAATCGCCTCTACGTAGCCAAGGAAGAGATCAAGAAATTCATCCACCGCCGCGTGAACGACCGTATCGGGCTGGTGGTCTTTGCGCGCTATTCGTTCACGCAGTGTCCGTTGACCACCGACTACGGCGTGCTCCTGAATTTTGTCGACCAAGTCAATTTCGGACTGGTCGAGGACGGTACGGCGATCGGCATGGCTATTGCCAACGGCGTGAACCGTCTGCGCGAATCCGAATCCAAAAGTCGCATTATGGTTCTGTTGACCGACGGCGACAACAATGCCGGTGAGATAGATCCGGTCACGGCGGCATCTCTGGCCAAAGCCATGGACATCAAGATTTACACCATCGGAGCCGGCAAGCCGGGTAATGCCATGTACCCCGTGCAGGATCCGTTGTTCGGCAAACGGTACGTCTATCAGCCGACACGTATCGACGAAGAAACGCTCAAGGAGATTGCCGCCAAGACCGACGGCAAGTATTTCCGTGCTCGCTCCGGGGAAGAATTGGAGGCGATCTACGGAGAGATCGATGCAATGGAGAGGACGGAAATAAACATCGCCTCGCACATACAGTATCTGGAGTTGTTTCATTTTTTCACTTATGCTGGACTGCTGCTTCTGGTGCTTGAGGTGATTCTGGCCAACACTTATTTCCGGAAACTGCCTTAACAGTAGGTGTGAATGAACCATGCGATTCGCTGAACCGACAAACTTCCTGATTCTTCTGGCCGTCTTGCTGCTGGGTGTTTTTGTCTTTCTGGCCTTGTCGCGCAAGAAGAAGTTGATGCAACGATTCGGGGACCTGCCGCTGATAATGAAAAATGCGCCGTACATCTCCCTGTCCCGTCAGCGGGGCAAGGCGATGTTGGTCCTTGTCGGGTTGGTGCTGGTTGCTATTGCCCTGGCCCGATTGCAGTTCGGGACTCATCTCGAACTGTTGAAGCGACAGGGGATCGACATCGTGGTGGCGTTGGATGTTTCCAATTCGATGTTGGTGCGAGACATGAAGCCGAACCGTCTGGCCAAAGCCAAGCAGGAAATTCGCGGCGTCATCGATCGACTCAAGGGGGATCGTATCGGTCTGGTAGTCTTTGCCGGTGAAGCGTTTATCCAGTGTCCCCTTACACTGGATTATTCGACGGCGGGATTCCTGCTTGAGGCGGTAGACAACAGTTCGGTCAGCGTGCAGGGCACGTCGTTGACGGCAGCCATCAGTATGGCATCGCGAGCTTTCGCAAAGCAGGAGAAGAAACACAAGGTGCTGCTGCTGTTGACCGACGGTGAGGATCACGAGGGTGGCGCTGAAGAGATGGCCGACCAGGCCAGAAGTCAAGGGATCAA
>CBDUZQ010000380.1:0-2511 GCA_965371755.1 uncultured bacterium | reverse complement strand
CCACCACGGATCGCCGGTGCTGAACACCAACGGTACGTTGTCGAAGCTGTAGCTTCCGTCGGCCAGAGTAGTCGCTGTGTAAATATCAGGATGAATGTCAAAACCGTCGCCGTATTCCAGAATGACTGTTACACCCTGAAGCGCCGACACCAGTGTTGGATCATCGAGTGTCATCGGGTCGTTCTGATCCTTACCGGGGGCCGGCAGCGCTGTGTAGACCTTACCGGTGATCCTGGCGGTCATCGGCAGCAACCAGCCATACAGCACCTCGGTGTAGTAGATGTCACCGGCCGGGATGTTGGGATTGTCGCTGCGCAGTTCGTCCAGGTCCGGGATATCTTGGAAGCCACTGGTAGTAGCGTAACCGGCCAAGCTGAAGGTAAACTCGTACTGACCGGACGGCAGGTTAGCCGGAGTGGTGTAGTAACCATTGGCGTCTGTGGTCGTTGTGTAGACACTGTCGCCATTGGTCCAGATGACTGTGACGCCGGCGAGGAAAGCGTTGTCATATCCGTCGCGCACTGTTCCCGTCATGTTGCCAATGACCTGATCCGTTTCCACTATGATCACGGTGGTGTCATTGGTCGGGTCGGGTGGAGGCGGCTCAATCACGGTCGAGTCATCGCCGCAACCGGTGATGAAGTACGCCGCCATGATGCTGCTCGTAAAGATCGCAAGCATCAATAGAAACTTCATGTTTCTTTTCATTACCATCTACTCCTTTGAAACTCGTTTAGACTTCTCTTTGTGTTCTGTAAAGTGAATCTTCATGTCTCGTTAGTTCTGGTTAAGCCCATGCTTCCATTCGATGGGCCCTACCTACGGGCTGGGACCACCCGGCTCTTGCATCAGAGAAACCTCCTTTGTTCTGTCTACGATATTTTTTCCTATTGTTCATATCTCATACAATCGGTATCGGCTCGGCTGCATAAATCCTTACACGGTAGCCTTTTCTAATAAAGACTTTTATTCAAATTGGGCCGTAACATAAATTCCGGCCTCCGGGCTGTCAAGGATTAAAAAGTACACAAAAGTGACTTATTTCTCAAGCGGTTATTTTCCTCCTGGTCGTCGCCGATGGTTTATAAAAGCCTGACTGTGTGTAACATAACCGGCATCGGCGCGTTAACCCTCATCTTCGAAGGTGGACTATACCATCGTTTGAAATCAAAAGCAACCAAAAAAGCGGCTTTTTCGATCACTGGAGTCAGGATCACAGGACGGGTAGCCCGGACGTTCGGGCTTGTTGATAAAGTCACCATAGATAGTTGCGGCAGGTCTTGCGAATCCGAGCGAGCGGATTTGTGTGACCTGCCGCCCTGGTCTGATTTGCAGTTATGTGTCGGGTCACAATCCCGGTGAAACGGGATCAAGACCCAACACAACGGGGTACGAGGTTTATCAACAGGCGCGTCTCAGTGGTCGGGACCGTTTGACATCAGCCGGCGGATAGCGTATATTCGACCGCCGTTTGAGGAAAGGAGTTCAGCCTATTATGTATCGAAGCAAAGTTGCCGTACTTAGAACCGACGCCACCCGCGTGGTGGAGGATTACCGGAAACTGCTGGAACTGGTCGACTATCAATCGGTGATCGACAAGAACCAGGAAACGTTAATCAAGCTCAATCTGTCCTGGACCAAGTACTTCCCTGCTTGTTCTTCACAACCATGGCAGGTAGAGGGGCTCGTTAAGACACTGGTCGAAGATGGTTACACCCCCGACAAGCTCTTGTCGGTGGAGAACAAGACAGTCGTCACCAACCCGATCCAGGGAGCCAAGAACAATCTATGGATGCCGGTGCTGGACAAGTATGGTCTGTCGTTCACGCCGCTGCCCGAGGTTGAGTGGATCGTTTATCAATTCAAGGCGAAACTACTGAAGCTGAATGAGATCTTTCCAGAGGGGATTCAGATCCCGAAGATGTACGTCGGCAAGCAGATCATTCACCTGCCGACGGTCAAGACACACGGTCACTCCACCACCACCGGCGCCATCAAAAACTCCTTCGGCGGTTTGCTTAAGGAAGTACGCCACTATGCTCATAAGTACATGCACGAAGTGTTGGTTGATCTGATGCTGATGCAGAAGGAATTGCACCCGAATATCCTGGCCGTTATGGACGGCACGGTGTGCGGTGACGGCGCCGGGCCGCGCACGATGATACCGCATGGGAAGAATCTTATCCTGGCTTCGTCCGATTCGGTGGCGATTGATACTGTAGCAGCCAGGCTGATGGGGTTCGATCCGATGAGCATCCCTTACTTGAGGATGTGTCACGAGCGCGGGCTGGGTGTGGCGGAGTTTGACGAGATCGAAATCCTGGGCGAGGACATCGCCGAGATCAATTTCGGCTTCCATACCAAGAAGTCGCTGGTTATCTGGGGGGATCAACTCTTGCGCAAGGGGCCGCTGCGCTTTTTGGAGCAAATCGCTCTTCATTCACCACTGGTCGTTTGGGCGCCGATGGCGTCAAACATATACCACGACTGGTTGTGGTACCCGACCGTGGG
>CBDUZQ010000379.1:0-2519 GCA_965371755.1 uncultured bacterium | reverse complement strand
TGCAGACCAAGCTACTTGGTGTTCTGGAACGCAAGTGTGTGACCCCGTTGGGATCGACTCGGGAGGTCGAACTCGATATCAAGCTGGTCGCTGCTACCAATAGCGACCTCGAAGCGATGGTCGAGGCCGGCGAGTTCCGAAGTGATCTCTACTACCGGCTTAGCGGGGTCTGTTATCACATCCCGCCTCTTCGTCAGCGCAAGGAAGATATCCCCCTGCTGCTGACAAGTTTCCTGACGCGATGTCGGTTGCTCAAAGACGGTCAGAAACCGCCGCCGGAATTAGTACGGCTATTTGTGGCTTATGACTGGCCGGGCAACACCAGAGAATTGTTCAACAAGATCAAACGGCTGGAAGTCATGGCTGATTTGGTGGCCGACAAGGACCTGGTAGAATTGTCGCGGACGGTGCTCTCGACCGATGTCGCGCCACCGAGCGGCTCGCTGTTTGAGCGGGTCGAACAGTTTGAACGCCAATTAATAATGGAGGCTTTAATCGCCGCCGGTGGCAACAAGTCCGAGGCGGCTCGTATGCTCGGTATCCATGAGGCGACCGTGCGCACTAAACTGAAACGATACGACATCTCGCTGGAGAGTGGCCTGATCAATTGAACTGCCGGGCCGCCCGGCGCCCCGACTTGGGTATCAGGTTTGTTGGACAAGCAGTTGACGACCCAGCGGCGTAAGCCGCGTGTGACGTCAATCTGAGACCAACAGGTTGGTCGTCTGACGAGGTGACCAAACGGACCAGCGAGAGCCGCCGGCATTGGCCGGTCGCAATCGTATCGCAGGACGAAATCTCTTATCACTCCTTGGTAGCGGTAAGCGTTTGTATTACAGGCGCTTACCGCGTTTTTTTTGATCTTCGGTTCGTACAAACATACGATAGCAACTGGGGTGACAGGCCAACATATTTTCAACTTCCCGTTGTAACTTGTTGTTAGCAAGAGCGTTATCGCTGTCCCGGAGCCGGCGCTCCAGGCGCGGCATTGAGATTGCTTTAGAACTGTTTATCGTTTTTGCTCCCTGAGCGCTGTAAAATGTGCTTGGTTGTTCTTTTCTCTGAGGATTGGCCACCCGCATTCGAGGGGAGTGCAGGTGGCCGAGAATCTCGGGGCAGCATTTCAAAGGGCTCTCTGAAATGTTGCCCCACTTTTTTTGCCCAATCCGGACGTGCTACCGGTTTACTTTTGGTTTCTGTTGACTTATCCTTAGGTAATGTCTGAATACGCTCTCGGCCTTATAGAAACGCGTGGCCTGGTCGGCGTTATCGAAGCTACCGACGCTGCCGCCAAAGCCGCCAGTGTGGTGGTGGCCTCAGCCGAGTACACCGGTGGCAGCATGATGATAATTCGAATCGAGGGCGAGTTGGGTGCGGTGCAGGCGGCAGTGGAAGCGGGAGCACGAGCGGCGGAACGGGTCGGGGAATTGGTCGCGACTCATATCATCGCTAATCCCGATGATGGGTTGGATCCGATCACACCGACCAAGCGATACACCTCGAAGCATTATCCCGATGATGACCGTCCGCCGTTGAGCTTCGGTGGCGCGCCCGCGGACAAACCGGTGGGTCCATCCGCGACTGGCGACAACGGTGGCATCCCGGGAGCACCGCTGACCGACAAGCAGAAGCCCAAACCCCAGCGGGTGGACAAAGCTGCCTTGCGCAAACATGGTCCGCGTGATCTTGGTCGGTTGACCGTGGTCGAGTTGCGCCGCTACGCCCGCAGTCTGGCGCGGCTGGAGTTGACCGGGCGGCAGATTTCAAGAGCGAACAAAACACAACTGATCGACGCCATCAGGCGCGTCATAGATATGGATTGAGAAAATGTTTATCGGAAGAGTTGTCGGCTCACTTTGGGCCACGCAGAAGACGGCCAACACGGAAGGTTTGAAATTCCTGATAATTCAGCCGTACAACCTGAACAAGGCGCCCAACACCGATACGGTGGTGGCGGCCGACATTCTCGGCGCCGGAGGCGGGGAGATCGTGATGGTCGCGTACGGCCGGGCGGCCAGGCTGGCGGTCGGTAAGGAAGATTCATCGATTGAAGCCGCCGTGATCGGGATCATCGACGAATATGATGTCACACCGGAACACTATCGTGGTGATCTTGATCCGGCGAGAATCAAGTACAAGAAATCGGTCCACGAATAACGAGGGAGTGGCTTATGCCCAATCTGAAATGGTACTACATCCTGGCCATTGCGTTGGGGCTGGGAGCGATTGTAGCGATTGTGTACATTGTTGTTCGCTCCGACGGCATCCTGGAGCGTATCAATAACAGGAAGTCTGCCCAGATCGAAACTGCCGAAGAATAGGTTTCTGTCGGGTTGCTGAGTAACATAACAATAGAAAGAACGGACTTGTCCGTCCGTCCGTCTGTGTATGCATCCGTTGGTTGAAAAAGTAAGAGAAGCCGGAGTCGTTGGCGCCGGTGGCGCCGGGTTTCCAGCCTATATCAAGTACGACGCTAATGTTGACACGCTGATCGCCAATGGCGCCGAGTGTGAGCCGCT
>CBDUZQ010000378.1:0-2596 GCA_965371755.1 uncultured bacterium | reverse complement strand
ATGACCTTCGCGCGCCGTTCACGCTCGGCCTCGGCCTGTTTGGCGATGGCGCGTGTCATCTCCGGCGGCAGGTCGACATTCTTGACCTCGACCACACTGACCTTGATACCCCACGGTTCGGTTTGTTCGTCGATAATCCGCTGAAGCTCGGCGTTGATCTTCTCGCGTTGAGCCAACAAATCATCAAGCTCCACCTGACCCAATACCGACCTGAGGGTGGTCTGCGCGATCTGCGAGGTAGCCTCGAAGAAATTGGCCACCGACACGATCGCCTTGTTGGAATTTGTGATCTGGAAATAGAGCACGGCGTTGACCTTGACCGAAACGTTGTCCTTGGTAATAACGTCCTGCGGCGGGATATCGTAGGTGATCACACGCAGGTCCACGCGGACCATCTTATCGATCATCGGAATCAGAAGGATCAGACCCGGTCCCTTGGAACCGATCAAACGACCCAGCCGAAAAATTACACCCCGCTCGTACTCCTTCAGAATCTTGATCATGTTGAACAGAAGCAACAGACCAAAAAATATTGCGACACCTATTGCGGGTAGCGGCATGGCTAGCCCTCCTTGGTTATTCGGTTTTCTTCACTATTAGCGTAAGTTTGTCAACGCTGACGATCTTTACGATGCTGCCGACAATGAGTTCTCCACCGTCGGTTGTTTTCGCCTTCCACAGCGCTCCGTCAACATACACGAGGTCTTTGTTTCGCACTTCGGCATCCTTGCCGATCATCCCTTCGTCACCGATAAACGGTTGCCTTCTGTGCGCACGTATCACCAGCCAGGCGGCCAGAGCGGCGCAGACCGTAACCAGCAGGGCCAGCGTGATCAGCACCGAAAGAGAAACTCTCAATGAGGGATCAACGGTATCTACCAGCATGAGACCTCCCAGGAAAAACGAGATAAGTCCGCCTATGGTCAGCAGGCCATGACTCATCACCTTGACTTCTGCAATGAACAATAGTATTGCTAATATAATCAGCGCCAGCCCGGCGTAGTTGATCGGCAGCGTCTGGAAGGCGTAGAACGCAAGAATGAGTGAGATGGCGCCGACAACACCGGGAAAGATAGCGCCCGGGTTGTACAGTTCGAGCATGATGCCCAACCCACCGATAGAGAAAAGAATCAGGGCGATGTCGGGCGAAGTAAGAATCCGCAGAAACTGGTGCACCACCGAGATCGGTATATCTTTGGTGCGGGCGTTCTTCACTTTCATGACTACGTCGCCCATCGGCAATTCGGCCTCTCGTCCGTCGATTTGCTCGAGTAAATCATCCAGGTTCTCGGCCCGCAGGTCGATCACATTCAACTTAAGGGCCTCATTGTCGGTGATCGAGACCGACTGCCGCACCGCCTCTTCGGCCCAGTCGGCGTTGCGACCACGCTTTTCGGCAGCGGCTCGTATTTGGGCGACCGCGTCGTTGGTGACTTTCTCGTTCATCACCGAATCGATCTCCTCGCCTGACCCGGCCACCGGATGGGCCGCACCGATATTGGTCGAAGGCGCCATAGCGGCGAAGTGTGAGGCGTAGGTGATGTATACTCCCGCTGAACCGGCCCGCGCACCTGAGGGAGCGACATATGTACAGATCGGTACCGGCGAGTTGAGGATGCTCTTGCAGATCGACCAGGTTGGCTTGGTGAAGCCGCCGGGCGTGTCCATGATGATCACTAACAGCGCCGCGTCGTTATCGTCGGCCAACTCGATAGCAGCCGTAATGCGATCATCGGTGACGGTCCCGATAGCACCGTCGATCACCATCGTATACACCAGCGGACGCGGCGTGTATTCATCGGAACTGTCAACGGCCGACTCGATCTCAGCGTCACCGGACGTCGCGGTCACTGAGTCATCATCCTGCGCTGCTCTGATGCTATACGAGATGATGGGGCTGATCAGCAGAAACAGCGCCAACGTCAATAGCACTGCGTATTTTGCTTTCATGTTCATAATATGCCTTTCACTAAATCGCTTGTCAAATCAAAACGGAACTGTCTCTACTCGAATTACTCAGGAGCAGCATCGATATTCAACGTCATGTACGGTATTGGGTGCTGTCAGGTGACTCGTCTGACAGCACCTGAACTTGTGGTGGCCGAGTCTTCAGACTCGGCCACTCCCCCCACAGAAAATGTAGATTCAGCGGGCACCAGTGTGAGCGGGGATACGGGGCACACGAGGACGTCTGCCGCCCCCAAACATGTCGGAGGACGTTGAGCGACATGACGTAACGGCGTTGAATGGAATCGCGTTCATTATGATGTATCGACTGCGACAATGGATCAAACGGGTAGCGCCACCAGCGCTGATCAGCCTGGTCCGCCGACCGCTCGAAGCGGTTCGGTCCCGGATGAGAGCACAGCGCCGTCGGGACGCCGCACCGGTCACGCGCGAACAACTGACCCGTGATCTTTGCAGCCAGGGCATAACCGAAGGGGATATCGTGATGGTCCATTCATCCCTGTCCCAACTCGGTAATGTTTCCGGCGGCGCCGACACCGTGATCCAAGCCTTGATTGATGCCGTCGGAGATAACGGAACGATTCTGATGCCGTGCTACAACTCCGCCGATGAGATGGTCCGCGAAATG
>CBDUZQ010000377.1:0-2604 GCA_965371755.1 uncultured bacterium | reverse complement strand
CTCGGATTCTTTCCTCCGCCGGCACCAGACCAAAGCCAGGAGACGCCGTGAGCCCCGCTGCGCGACCACCCGCGCTTCCAGGCGTTGTTGGCGAAATACGAATAACCGCAAACCCAAACATCGCACAAATATCAGTTCCATCGAAAGCCGTCGTTCCTTACCTTTGCCTAAGTACCAGAATTCGATCGCCGAACCTCATTCGGGCCAGGCCGACATCGGCGATCGTAAAGATAGGAGCATTATCCCATGAAATCCAAGCAGCGCCGCCCGCTTGCGTCACTGGCCGCAGCGGCATCGATCATTCTGTGTCTGGTCCTGATCCTTTTCACGGGTTTGCCTGCGTCCGACCAGCCGCCGGCAACGGACAAGAGCCTGGTGACCGACACCTACCATGAAGTTGAGGTCAGCGAGGAATACCGATGGCTGGAGAGCTTCACCAACAGTAAAGTCAAAGAATGGAACAGCGCCCAGAATGCCTACGCACGCGGAATCCTCGACAACGTTGCCGACCGGCCCGCTATCCGGGAGTATCTCTCCGAACTCATGGGCGGTGAATCGACCGACTATTACTACCTGCAATATGAAAATGGCGTCCTCTTCGCCTTCAAGTTTCAGCCGCCCAAAGAACAGCCGCTTCTGATTACACTTGCCTCACCGTTCGATCTCTCGACTGAAACAGTGATCCTCGATGTCAACGAGCGCAACCCGGAAGGAACGACGTCAATCGACTTCTATGTTCCGTCCCCGGACGCATCTCTCGTGGCGGTGTCGTTGTCCGAACATGGCAGCGAAAAAGGAACCGTGCACGCTTTCGAAGTCGCTACCGGTAATGAATTAGGCGATATCGTTCCCGGCGTCAACGGACCTACCGCCGGTGGGGACGTGGCCTGGAGCGCCGACGGCTCAGGGTTCTTCTATACACGCTATCCGCAGCCGGGGGAACGACCAGAGGAGGACCTCAGTTTCTACCATCAGGTCTATTACCATACGATGGGCACTCTGGCCGAGGAAGATACTTACGCAATCGGCGAAGAATTTCCTCGCATTGCTGAGAACCAACTGGATGCGTCCGATGATGGTCAATATATCCTGGTCGCGGTGGCCAACGGCGACGGCGGCGAGTACGCTCACTACCTGCTTGGACCCCAAGGGACCTGGACTCAAATCACTCGGTTTGAAGACTTGATCCCCACGGTTCGCTTTGGGCCGGATAACTCGCTATACCTGTTGTCGCATAAGGGAACACCGAAGGGAAGCATCCTGCACCTGCCGGAGGGAGAGACAGATTTGTCCAAAGCGACAACGCTTATCGAAGAGAGCGAGGTCACAATCCAGAGATTTCTTCCCACCGAGCGTTACCTGGCGCTCGTTGATTTGGACGGAGGTCCCAATCGCCTGCGCGTTTACTATTATTCTGAAGGCTATCAGGAACAGATAGACATCGGACCGATCACATCCATTAGCGGATTGCTCTACGCAGGGGGTGATACTTTTCTTATGCGAAGGGCCAGCTACACCGAACCACCCGGATGGCAGCTTGTTCGGCCGGGAGACCGACCGGTGTGGTCCGGAACCAAGCTGTACAAGTCCTCACCGGCTGATTTCTCTGATGTTGAAGTTGTCCGGGAGTATGCCGCCTCCAAGGACGGCACCAAAGTCCCCTTGAACATTGTTCGCCTGAAAGGTACCAAACTCGATAGCAACAACCCGACCATACTCTATGGCTATGGCGGATACGGCATCAGTCTCTCGCCGCGTTTTGACGCCACGCTCAGATTGTGGCTCGATCAGGGGGGTGTCTATGCCGTGGCCAACTTGCGCGGCGGCGGCGAGTACGGTGAAGAGTGGCACCTGGCCGGAAACCTGACCAGGAAGCAGAACGTCTTTGATGATTTCACCGCCTGTGCTGAATACCTGATTGAAACCGGCTACACCAACCCGTCGAGGTTGGTCATCAAAGGTGGCAGCAACGGCGGCTTGCTCATGGGCGCTGCCTTCACGCAACACCCGGAGCTGTACGCGGCGGCGGTGTCGTCGGTCGGCATCTACGACATGCTGCGTGTCGAACTTGACCCCAACGGTGAATTCAACGTTACCGAGTTCGGCACGGTCAAGAACCCCGATAACTTCCGCGCCCTATACGCTTACTCCCCCTACCATAACGTGAAAAACGGCGCCGCCTATCCGTCGGTTCTGTTTTTGACCGGCGAGCACGATGGTCGCGTCAACCCCGCCCAGTCGCGAAAAATGGTCGCATGCATGCAGGCCGCCACCAGTTCGGGCAAACCGATCTTGCTCAGAACCAGCGCCAAGACCGGACACGGCGGGGGGACGGCATTGAGTTTAAGGATTGAGAAGGAATCCGATGTGTACGCATTCATCCTTGACCAGTTAGGGATGAGGTTCAAGCACGACAAGTAGGGGGCGAGAGTCACGGCCGGGACCCTACGGGCGGCAGTCGTATTTGTCTATCCGTGCTATCTCAGGCTGGCGGGGGGGTTTGCTCTACAGGCGCGCTCGCTTCAGTTTGCAGTGTGTCCAGTTGCTTTTTCAAGCGGTTTTCCAGATCGATGATGTAGGTGTCGTCGTGGTACACCGTGGTCT
>CBDUZQ010000376.1:0-2622 GCA_965371755.1 uncultured bacterium | reverse complement strand
TTGGAGACAGGCACCTACGTTTGCTTCTCTCCCGGTGCGGAGGGGCTGTTTGATGTTACCGTCACTGCTACTGACGCCTGCGGCGCCGTGGGTTCGACGACAAGGCGGGTAAACGTAATCGAGGGTGAGCCGGCCGCCATCGAGTGTCCGGACCCGGTAGTGGATACTCTCTGCGGCAGCGGAATGTACTGCCTACCGGTTGCCATCACACCCGACACCGCGACGGTAACCGTCAGCCCATTGGGCGCCTACGTTTGGGAGACCGGGCAACTCTGTGTCAACCTGACTGAATCGGGGATACACGAATTCCGGTTGATTGCCGAGACCCAGTGTGGCGCCGACACCTGCGATATCCAGTTGGACATGACGGTGGTCGAACCTGTCACTATCGATTGTCCGCACCAACCTGTCGTAGCCGGTATGTGTGAACCAGGCCAAATCTGCGTACCGCTCACAGTTGAAAACGCCGACAGTGTCCACACCTCCAATGGGACCTGGGCAGCCGGAGAACTCTGTTTTCGGGCCGACTCGGTCGGTATGTACAACTTCACGGTGACAGCTTTCAATTCTTGCGGCCAGGAAACCTGCGAATTGACCGTGGTAGTGATCTCTGAGTGTTTGGAAGTCACCGCCGAAATTGATCCCGATACGATGTACGTTATTGAAGCCAACGCCATCCCACCTCGTACGCTCAGCATCTACCTCAATGTCTTGGCCACTGAGTACTCCGCAGGTGATATCGATCGTTCGACTATCCTGATCAACTCCGGTATCATCCCGGATTCGGCCGTTATTCCCGGCGGGCTTCCCTCAGACCAGAATGATGTGCTGGAGGTTTTTGTCCCCGTGCGCAAGTTCATCAAGAGTTACTCTCCGGTGTGGGACACACTTACGGCCTCATACACAGTTACCGGCAAATTCACTGACGGCGAGCCTTTTGCCGCCACCAACACGATCACTTTGCTGGGTCATCTGTCGGGCGACGTGAACCTCGACGGTGCCGTGGATATTTCCGATCTGTTGTACTTGATCGATTACTATTTCCAGAGTGGTCCGCCTCCGCCGATGCTTGAAACCGCTGATATGGACAAGAACCAGCTTTTGGATATATCCGACCTGATGATGCTGATCGACTACATGTTCGGGCAGTAGGGCCGAACGTAACGTCGGATACTTGGACTGTGTGGTGGCCGTATCTTCAGATGCGGCCACTACTTTTGACGGCAATGCGGCTTCCTGAAATCCCCGCTGATTATCCCAGAATCCAGTTGATTTCGTTCGGCGAGGCTGATATAATTGGCACCCACATGGGCAGAGCGGTGTTGATGATAGGTCAGATGGCCTGATGGAACCTTACGGGAATGGTCCCGAATGAATGCGAGTTAGTGAGGTCGGTATGAAAGATCTGGTGACGCGATTGCTGCCGGAAATCGGCGAGATAACGGACGACAAACTCAGGGACAATGTCATTACCTGCTGGAAGGATGCTATCGAGTTCAGGGGCTGGAGTGAGAAGTTACTACGCAGCATTCCGTTCACGCTGCTGGCGGAGAACGTGAAGATAACATTCATCGATCATGTGCGCGCAGTGTGCCGGATGTGTATTGCCTGCAATGACGTTCTTGAGGAGATTCACGGAGCCAACAAGACGGCTGTTAATCGTAACTATCTGATTGCCGGAGCGTTGTTGGCCGATGTCGGCAAGCTTCTTGAGTTCGAGATTGTCGATGGTCAACCGCAGAAGTCAGATTATGGACGACACATCCGCCACCCCTTCTCGGGTGTCGGTTTGGCTTTCAAGCACGGCCTGCCGTCGGAGGTTATGCATATCATTGCTACTCACTCCAAGGAAGGCGCCGGCGAGCAACGTTCGCCCGAGAGCATAATCTTCCACCACGCCGACTTCATCGACTTTGAGTTGGTCAAGTAGCGACCGGTATGTACAAAGAAAACCTAATCGAGAAAATCGCCCAGCGCTTTGCTGTCGGGCTGCCGGACGGTCACATAGTCAGGAGCGGCGACTATCTGTCGATCCGCCCGGCTCACGTCCTCACCCACGATAACACCCGGGCCGTGATCCCCAAGTTCAGAAGCATCGGCGCTACGAAGATTGCCGATCCGCGGCAGCCGATGTTTGCGCTCGACCACCGCGTTCAGGATACCGGCGATGAAAATCTGGCCAAGTACCGGGGCATCGAAGCGTTTGCGCGCGAGATGGGGATCGACTTCTATCCCGCCGGGCGCGGCATCGGGCACCAGATCATGTGCGAAGAGGGCTACGCCTGGCCGCACACGATGGTGGTTGCTTCCGACAGTCATGCCAACATGTACGGTGGCCTCGGCTGCCTGGGGACACCGATTGTCCGCACCGACGCTGCCGCTATCTGGGCAACCGGTCGCACTTGGTGGCAGGTGCCGCCGGTAGCGAAGTGCGAACTGACCAGCAAGCTCAAGCCAGGGGTGACCGGCAAGGATGTTATCATCACCCTGTGCGGGTTTTTCAATCGGGACGAGGTGTTAAATCATGCCATCGAATTCGGCGGCGATGGCGTCGCATCTCTGTCGCTCAGCGACCGCTTGACGATTGCCAACATGACCACCGAGTGGGGCGCTCTGGCTGGT
>CBDUZQ010000375.1:0-2625 GCA_965371755.1 uncultured bacterium | reverse complement strand
CACTCGACATCGTTGTCATCGTTGTACTCCGAACCCTGTTGGAAGATTAACCGGTTGCCCGAATCGAATCCGGAATTGTTGCGGATACCGGTGTCGGCCGGGACATCCCAGTCGATGATTTCACCGATGGCAAGATTGGTGTGCGTTTGTTCGTCGTAGGAGAATACCCGTAACCTGTGGATCAGGAACTGACAGGAATCGGGTTGGTCTTTCGGTGCATACCAACTTTGGCGCACGCCTATCCCGCTGTCACGAGTGATGAACTCCGATTGATAGAAGTAGAAATCGCCGGAATCGACCGGCTCCTCATAGGAAACCGGCAGGAACCCGTTCGCATTCAAGGGCCCGGTTCCGAATATCGACCAGTTACAGAGAACAGAGTCGCCATCGGGCCAGCAGATTACGGGCGAACCGTCGTAGAGATAGATGGTGGCGTCGCCCGGTATGGTGTCGTCCTGACCCTCAAGATCATCACAGTCACCACTGTTGAAGAAATCCATGTTGACTTTGCCCGCTCCCTGGTTGCCAAAGTTGCCGTTGGCCAGTAGCACCAGTGACAGACAATTCGTTTCTATCGTGTCCGGCCACAATTCGAAAATCTCTGGTATGACGTCACAGCGAATCGGGATTTCAAGCGGGCTGCCGTCGAAATTGCCTTCAAAGGTCAGTCCGCCCAGAAGTGTGATAAAGACTCCGGGATCGTTAACGATACCGCCGGTGTTCATGGTGAAGGTCCCTTCCAGTTGACCTCCTCCGGCCGGCACTACGCCGCTCTCGAATCCACTGGTTGTCAGCCACCCTTCGGGTCCGTTAAATTCATGTACTATCAACGTAAAGTTCGCATCGAGATTACAGACGTTCTCCAGCACCAGCGGCATAGATAGCTCTACACCGAGTAAGGTGTGAGTGATGACGCCCCACACCGAAGAGGTCACGCAGGCGCTCGGTTCCGGTTCCACACAGGGTAAACGGAACCAGCGCACATCAGCCAGTTGCCAGGTGCCTTCATCCTGAAGGATTACACCCGGGTCAGCATCGTCGATATACATAACGTCAAGGAAGTAGTCACCGGTGTAGCCGCCGCTGGGATCGATCACTACGAAATCGCTCCCGTTGAAAGGATGATTCGTTCCAAGCCTCGACATCGAGGGGAAGTGTTCGGACTGACATCGTCCACCGGCGCCGGTAGCGGAGTCGCAGTGGGGCGTGTAAGTGTTGGTCAGATTGCGAGGGGCATCCCAGGTAAGACCCCCGTCATCGGACACGGCCAGGTACAAATCACCGTTGGCCGAGCCAACCACATCCGGACTACTTCCAAAAGCACGCTCAGCACAGTCGTCCTCAATGCCGTTGGGAATATCATTGAATTGAACCCAGAGATAGTACAGTTTGCCATCGCACTCGGACAGGGTCATCTTGGATCCGTTCATCTGCCAACAGCCGCCGTTGCACGTAGTCTGATCCCATTCGAGATTGGCCGCTGTACGGATTATCGCATCGCCGCCACCGTCAAACCCACCAATGCCGAGGTTCTCACCCCAATAGAACATGCGGCAGCGCAGCCCGATCAGCCCTCCCTGGTAGGCATCGGCCGGCCAATAGCGTCCGCTCCAGCCGATGCGCAAGTTGTTGTCGGTGCCGATCAACGGCGACAGGTCGGTGTAGGGTCGATACCCATCTTCCCCGTCGACATTCTTAGTGAGGTTCACGCGGGGAGCAAAAGTAGCTCCGTAGTCGTAGGAGATCTGGTAGTAGATATCATTATCCAACTGCGAGTACGGTCGACCGTCCTGACTTGAGCAGGTGTCGCAGTCGCCCGGATCGGGCAGGTTGGCTATCCACACCAGCGCCACCTTGCCATCGATGTTGGAACAGGCGACGTCCTGAGCGATGTCAAAAACGGTATCGACCACATACGGCGGGTAGTCCCAGACGCCCGCAAGGCGCACGCCGACCTTGCGATAGTAATGGATTGCCAGTGCATCACCGGCGCCCGGTTCCGAAACCTGGGCAAAAACATGGGTCACCGGAGTGTGACCGGGGATGTCATGATAACGCATCTTGGGCCATATAGCCGGTTTTGCCGAATCCGGTACACACGAAAACTCACCGAAGAAACCAAATCCGGGCGCAAAGTCCCAGTACACACAGGTGCCGGACCGGGAATGGGCAGCTATAACCGCCCGGTTGTCAACGGCTGCGTCCAGGTTGGAGTAGCCGCCCACATCCTGAACATGCGTCTGACCAAGCATGGTATCCCGCACCGAGTAATAGCAATTGTAAACCGTGTTTCGGCCGGAAGTGGGATAGGTGTCTTGACGCATCCAAGTAAAGTGAACCAACACCTGGTTGGTGTCATCCCAACCCCAGTCAATCATGCGGCCCATTGAACCGTTGTGCTGAAGATCATACCAGGTATTGCCAATCCATTTGCCGGGTGAGATCGATGACGTCTGCGACCTCCCCAGCGGCTGATGACCCACCTCGGCGCCAGTAAAAGGCGGAAGGCTCTGGCCCATCGGCAGCACTGTTTTGGCGGACTTCGCTGCTTCGGGAATCGCGATCTGCTCTTGAGGCGCAGATTCCGCTCCAAAGGCCATCGCTGCCATAGCAAGAACGACAACC
>CBDUZQ010000374.1:0-2636 GCA_965371755.1 uncultured bacterium | reverse complement strand
GATACCATCAGACTTCTTGAATTCGTCCGCCAACCAGTCGATAACCCGTTTGTCGAAATCATCGCCGCCGAGATGGGTGTCACCATTGGTGGCAAGGACTTCAAAGACACCTTCCTGCAAATCAAGGATGGAGATGTCGAACGTTCCACCACCGAGGTCGTAAACGGCTATCTTCCCTATCTTTTTCTTGTCTAAACCATATGCCAGCGCCGCCGCGGTGGGCTCGTTGACTATCCGTTTGACCTCCAACCCGGCAATCTTGCCGGCGTCCTTGGTCGCCTGGCGCTGTCGGTCATTGAAGTAGGCCGGTACCGTGATCACCGCTTCGCGTACGGCGTGGCCCAGATACTCTTCGGCTGTCTTTTTCATCTTGGCCAGAACCATCGCCGATATCTCTGCCGGTGCATGGTCTTTGCCGCCCATCTCGATCACTGGTTCACCCTTACCGTTGGCCTTGACCTGGTAAGGATAGTTCTTGATCTCCTGACTCACCTCGTCGAAACGACGCCCCATGAATCGCTTGATGGAAAAAATCGTGTTCATCGGGTTGGTCACCGCCTGGCGTTTGGCCACGGTTCCAACCAGTCGCTCGCCGTTGTTATCAATCGCCACTACCGATGGTGTCGTACGACCGCCTTCGGAATTGGCGATCACGATCGGCTCGTTCGCCTCAATAATGGACACCACACTATTGGTGGTCCCTAAATCTATACCTATAATCTTGCTCATAATGTCACCTCGCATAATGGCTCCGTGAAAAAGACCGGCCGAGTCCGGCCGGCCTCTTCATGAAGAACGCTTCCCAGTTTCGTCGATAGTAGCCGAGACTACTCGACTTTCACCTCGATCTGTTTCGGTTTGGACTCTTCCTTGCGCGGCATGGACACCGTCAACAAACCGTTCTTGTAGTCAGCCGACACCTTACCGGCATCGAAATTGTCCGAAAGAGTGAAGGACCGACAGAACTTGCCATAGCTGAACTCGCTGCGAACGAAGTTCTTTCCGTTGTCCTTGGTCTCTACCTTACGTTCACCCTCAACGGTAAGGACACCATCAGCCACCGTGACTCTGAAGTCACCCTTCTCCATTCCAGGGACTTCAAAAGTCAGGCTCACGTCGTCCTCGGTCTCAGTGATATTCACCCGCGGCGTAAAGCAGTCGCCGTTGTGGCACTGATGCGATTTTCCGGCGAACAGAGAGTTGAAAACCTGATCCATCTCCCGCGCCATTCTGTTGTGAGCAACCATGTAGTTCATTTCGTATCTCCTTTTGTTTTTTCTTTGCTCTTTCTGGTCATAGTATAATCAAACGGCGTGCCAAAAGGCGTAAGTGGCACTATGACAATGACATAACGATTCCTCGACGTTCGATCCGACACTTGTACTGTCATAATGACCGTCTCCGCAAGTCAGATTGGCGGACGGCAACTGCCGTTTCGACGGCCATGTGCCACTTTGGCTATCGTGCATCGTAACCCGTAACATGCACTGCAATTGGCTAACAGGATCCGGTCGCGCAGGCAAGGGTTTCAAGGAATCTGTTGCGGAAAGAGTTTGCGGAGGCGATATTGAGTGCACATAGGAGGCTTACTGTGATGAGGAAGAGTTTCAAACACATCTACCAGTTCAAGATCGCACTCAAGTACACCAAGCCGCCTGTCTGGAGAAGAATACAGGTTCCTGAAACCTACAGTTTCTGGGACCTGCACTGCGCCATTCAGGACGCGATGGGTTGGACCAATTCGCATCTTCACCTCTTCGAGATGCAGAACCCCATCACCGGCGAACGATGCACTATCGAAATCATAGATGAAGACACACCAGACCTGATGACCATCCATTCCGGGCTTGATCAGATTATCAGCAGTTGGTTCTCCATGAATAACCGTTCCTGTGTCTACATCTACGACATGGGAGACGACTGGAATCACCGGGTAACGTTGGAGAAAATCATTCCGAGAGAGGATGTCACCTACCCCAGATGCCTGGCCGGCAAACGCGCTTGTCCTCCTGAGAACTGCGGCTCTATCCCAGGCTATGAGGATCTATGCCGCGGTGAGAGTGAGTTTCAGGAGGAGTACGAGGGATACGATCCCGAGAAATTTGATGCCGCAGAAGTCGTGTTCGATGACCCAGACGAAACCTGGGACTTCGCTTCTGGACTGCTTCAATAACCATGCGGCGCGTCGCCCCACCTGAGATTCATATCTACTCGGTTTCATGTCGGGAAGTGCCATGCCTGAGGCCTATACTGATTGCGCAGGGGATCTATGATGGACCGCTACTACTCAGACAAGCTCTCGGCCGAACGGCTGCGTCAATGCTATGAAATCGCACCGCCGAGAGTGAAGCAATACTTGCAAGCCGAGATTGACCATGTTCTGAACCATGTCGACCCTGGTTCTTCCATCGTCGAACTTGGCTGCGGATATGGTCGGGTGCTCAAGGCGCTCGCTGAACACGTTGATACCATTGTAGGCATCGATACGTCCCTCGGCAGCTTGGCGATGGCTCGCGACCTACTCGGAGATCGTGGCAATTGCCACCTGGTTCAAATGGATGCAGTTAACACGGGTCTTGCGGACAACGCTTTTGATGTCGTCGTCTGCATCCAGAACGGCATCTCGGCCTTCCACG
>CBDUZQ010000373.1:0-2639 GCA_965371755.1 uncultured bacterium | reverse complement strand
TAGTCGCTAAGATTCTCGATATATTCAGGACACTTGTTTCCCATAACGCTCCTCGAAGGTTGACGACAACATGTCGCGCAGGGCCAACCGCGCCCGAAGGATTCGTGATTTCGTTGAGGCCACGGTCTGCCTGGTCAGGCGCGCCACTTCTTTGACCGATAGCTCCTCAACATAGCGCAAGACGAATGCTTCGCGATACTTGTAAGGCAACTTGTCTACCGCTCCGTTCACCGTTCGGTGCAGCTCATCAGACTCAAGCAATGCCTGTGGGTCCCGCCAGTCGAAAAGCCGAATGGAGTCCTGCTGATCGTCGCCGTGCGATCCGGCTCCGGGGAGGTAGTCTTCGATCGGCTTCAACTCATACTGCCTTTTCTTGGCGTAGAGGGCGCGTGCCTCATTCAGAGCGATACTGGACAGCCAGGTGCCAAACGACGCCTCACCTCGAAACTGGTCAATCTTGTCGATCGCTTTGAGAAAACTGTCCTGCAAGATATCCTCGGCATCCTCAGTATTGGCCGTCAGTCGGCGCACCAAGGCGTAGACTTTCTGCTTGTTGGCCTCTATTAGTTTTGCGAAGGCCTCGAAATCTCCGGCCTGCGCCTTCTTGACTAATTGCTTCTCATCCATTTGATACCAATATAACAAAAATGATTCGGCAAAACATCATTGTACATGCAGAAATCGACGGGAGGGCAACGCACCGTCGAGCATCAGCACTCCATCTCTCCGCAGTCTCTGCGCCTTAAGCCGCACCCGCAAACGACGCCACAGCCACGGTTGCACGTATCCCCTTGCGCCTTCCGGAGGACGCAATCGGTGTTTGTGGTTGACAGAACATGATAATGCGCTATCTTATACCGAGTTAAGGGTGGTGTACGACCGCCCTTATGCATTTACGCCTTGGCTCTCTCGACGATTCGTAGGGCCACTAATCCCAGAGGAGATATCACCATGAGATTGCTTTTTGTATTGTTCATCGTGTTTGTCATCGCAGCATCAGCGACGGCACAACTCACCAATGAAGACATCGAGGCATTACGCGAGCGCGCCATTGAAGAAGGCTGGACTTTCGAAATAGGCGAGAACGAAGCTACGCAGTACTCCCTGGATCAACTGTGCGGTCTGATCATACCAGACAACTGGCGAGAGACGGCTCATTTTATGGATATCGCGCCAACTCGCGATTTGCCGGCATCGTTTGACTGGCGTGACTCGGACGGCTGTACGCCGGTTCGCAACCAGGGTGGTTGCGGCAGTTGCTGGGCGTTTTCTACGGTCGGCGCGTTGGAGTGCAATATCAAGATTCGCGACGGTGTCTCTGAAGACCTTTCGGAGCAGTACCTGGTGAGTTGCAACAGTGATGGCTGGGACTGTGGCGGCGGCTGGCTGGCGCATGACTATCATGAGTGGAAGGCCGATGGCTGCGGTGGGGTCGGCGCCGTGCTGGAAGCCGATTTCCCTTATGCTGCGACTGACCTGCCCTGCGGTTGTCCTTACAATCATCCTTACACTATCGAATCATGGGCTTTCATCGGTCCGCAGTGGGGCACTCCGAGTGTCGAGTCAATGAAGCAGGCGATATTAGACTACGGCCCGATCTCTATCTGCGTCTCGGTCAATGATGCCTTCCAGGCGTATGGCGGCGGGATCTTCGGCGGTTGTGCCAACGGCGACATCAACCACGCTGTGGTGCTGGTGGGATGGGATGACAACCAGGGCACCGGCGGCGTCTGGTTCCTGCGCAATTCCTGGGGCCCCGGTTGGGGCGAGGCTGGATACATGCGCATCCCCTATGGATGTTCATACGTCGGCTACGGAGCCGCTCTGGTCGACTACGCCGGCGGCGCATCCTTTGTGGCCGATACCAGTGTCGGTTGGGTGCCGTTCGAGGTCGGTTTTACCGGTTATTCCACGATGGGCATTGAGAGTTGGAGTTGGGCGTTTGGGGACGGCGATTCCGCCTTCGTTCAGTCGCCGGTACATATCTATGAGGAACCGGGCTGCTACGATGTTTCTCTTGAAGTCGCCACCACCGATGGTGATACACTCATTCGCACTCGGTACAACTGCGTTGCCGCCCTGGCCGACACCCTGGTCGGCGACAGCGTTTATGTCGATCCTGATTCTGCCGTGTTAATAGTGGTGCGCGGGGTTAATAACACACCGGTACAGGAGATCAGGATCCCAGTCGTCTACACAGGGACTCTTGAACTGATGTACGACTCCTTCAGTACGGCCGGATGTCGCACCGAGACGTTCGAGGAACAGGCACTCATCCAGTTTGTCCCAAGCAGCAAGAAATTCACGTTGCGGCTCATAACATCGAGTAATCAGACTCATCCCGATCTCGAACCGGGCTCCGGCGATATCGTAAGGCTATACTTCCATGTCGAGGGGACACCGTCCTTCGGAGCGCAGGCAGAAATCGCTCTCGACGGCTACACAAGCGGATCAACCGATCGCCTGCCGACATTCTCCGGCTTGGTTGCCGAGTACGAGGTAGCTACGGTGACTGGCCTGGCTGCTTATTCGAGTTGTTGTCGCGGCATGCGTGCCAACGTCGATAGCGATCTTCTCGACATAATAGATATCGCCGATCTGGTGTACCTGGTGGACTATATGTTCACCGCCGGTGCGGA